>NZ_JBEZDE010000013.1:56497-168987 GCF_040648115.1 Nocardia sp. NPDC049190 | reverse complement strand
CTCGGCCCAGAACGCTTCTCGGTCCTGGGCCGCGCGCTGGTAGAGGGAGGCATCGGCATTCGCCGCGGCAGCGAACTCCGCACTCGGCGGGAAGGAGCCCCCGTGGTCGGCGGTGGTTTCGGTCATCTCATCTCTTCTTTCCACGTAGCCTGAGCACACGAATCAACGCAGCCACGTTCGACAGTAATCAACTCGAAGCTGGGCCGCGTTCGGCGTGTCCGCCGGTTTTCGATGCGGTCAGGTCGTCGCGCGATGCACATCCGGTGGTCGACGGTGGTGCCACCGTATGGCTCCGGTGCAGGCAATGCTGTGGTCAGTGGGGCATTTTTGTGCAAGATTTGGCGTGTTTCGGGGATGTTTCCGGACTGATACAAGTGGAACGAACTTGGGTCAGTTCAGTGACAGTTCCCGTTTCGATGGATACTCTGCGAACCATCTAAAGCGGATCGTGCCGGCGTGCGCTTGTGGATTTCGTGCGCGTGTCGGCAGGTCCCCCCTTCTCGGACCGGGAGAATGCGTTGAGATTCCGCAGAGCGACGGCGCTGACCGCTGCTGTACTTCTGGCGACAGGCCTCGGGCTTGCCGCCTGCTCCTCGAACGACGGCGCCGACGCCGACATCGTCACCGTGAACGGCGCCGAGCCACAGAATCCGCTGGTACCTACCAATACCAACGAGAACATGGGCGGGCGTGTGGTCGACCGACTGTTCGCGGGCCTGAAACACTACGATGCCAGCGGCACGGCGCACGACGAAGTGGCGGAGTCGATCCAGACCGCGGATCGGCAGAACTATCGCGTCACTCTGCGGCCGAACTGGAAGTTCAGCGACGGCACCCCGGTCACCGCCAAGTCGTTCGTCGACGCCTGGAACTACGGTGCGTTCGGTACCAACGCCCAGTTGCAGAGCTATGTCTTCGCCCCCATCGTCGGCTTCGACGAGGTGTCTGCGGAGAACCCGACGTCCCGGACGATGTCCGGCCTGAAAGTGATCGATGACCGTACCTTCACCATCGAGCTGAAGGCGCCGTCGATCGATTTCGAGTCCGAACTCGGGTTCACACCGTTCTATCCGCTGCCAGAGGCGGCATTCAAGGATATGAAGGCGTTCGGGGAGAACCCGATCGGAAACGGTCCGTACAAGTTCGCCCGTGCCGGGGCGTGGGAACACAACGTCAAGATCGATCTGGTGCCCAATCCGGACTACCACGGCGGCCGCCCGGCCAAGAACAAGGGCCTTCGGTTCGTGATGTACCAGTCCTTCGACACCGCCTACGCGGACCTGCAGTCCGGCAACCTCGACGCACTGGACACCGTGCCCGACAGCGCTCTCACCTCCTACCGGCAGGACCTCGGTGACCGAGCGATCACGAAACCGACGGCACAGAATCAGCACATCGGCATCCAGTCCAATGTCGCGCACTTCTCGGGAATGGAAGGGCTGCTGCGACGCAGGGCGATTTCGATGGCGATCAACCGAGAACAGATCTGCGAGAACATCTTCCACGGCACCAGGATTCCGGCCCGCGACTTCACCGCGAGTACGCTGCCCGGCTTCGACGGGAACCTGCCCGGCTCGGAGGTTTTGGTCTACAACCCCGACGAGGCCAGGAAGCTGTGGGCGCAAGCCGACACGATCGCACCCTGGTCGGGTCGCTACGAGATTGCCTACAACTCCGACGGCGGCCACCAGGCATGGATCGAGGCAGTGGCGAACAGCGTGAAGAACACCCTTGGCATCGATGCCGTCGGCACGCCGTACCCGACGTTCAAGAACGTTCGCGACGAGATCAACGCGCGCACCATCGGCAAAGCGTTCCGCTACGGCTGGCAGGGGGACTACCCCACCATGCTGCAATTCCTCACGTCGCAGTACTACAGCTATTCCGACACCAACAACGTCGACTACAAGAGCCCCGAGTTCGACCATCTGCTCGACGCCGCCCTTGCCGCGCCGACGCAGCAGGAGTCCTACCGGATCGTCGCGCAGGCGCAAGCCCTGCTGATCAGGGACATGGCCGACATCCCGGTGCTCGACTACGTCGCGGCCGCGGGCCGCTCGGACAAGGTGCGCAAGGCCGACCTCGCCTGGAACGGTCTGTTCGACTTCGAGAACATCGAGAAGTAGCCGCTCGGCGATCCGCGGCGCCTCGGGTCCGCGGATCGCCGCTCACCCAGGAGGCGAAATGGCCTGGTACGTCGTGCGGCGTCTGCTCCAGATGATCCCCGTGTTCCTCGGGGCAACGCTGCTCATCTACGCGCTGGTTTTCCTGATCCCCGGTGACCCGATTCACGCGCTGGCGGGCGACAAACCGATGACACCGGCGGTCGAAGCCCAGCTGCGGGCGCGTTATCACCTCGACCAGCCTTTTGTCGTGCAATACCTGCTGTATTTGAAAGGGATCGTCACCTTGGACTTCGGCACGGCCTTCTCCGGAAGACCAGTGCGCGATGAACTCGCTCGTGCCTTCCCGATCACCATCAGGCTCGGCGTGCTGGCGTTGCTGATCGAGGCCGTGTTCGGCGTGGTGTTCGGCCTGATCGCCGGGCTGCGCAAGGGAAAGCTGTTCGACTCGACGATGCTGGTGATCAGCCTGATCGTCATCGCGGTGCCGGTTTTCGTCGTCGGCTTCCTCGCGCAGTTTCTGCTCGGTGTGAAATGGGGGATCGCGCCGGTGACCGTGACCGGGAAGGCGAGCATCGGCGAGTTGCTGGTTCCCGCCTTCGTACTCGGTTCGCTGTCGTTCGCCTATGTGCTACGTCTGACGCGGAACTCGGTGGCGGAGAACATGTCTGCCGACTATGTCCGCACGGCGACTGCGAAGGGGCTCAGCAGACCTCGCGTAGTCACCGTACACATCCTGCGTAATTCGATGATCCCGGTGGTCACCTTCCTCGGCGCCGATCTCGGCGCACTGATGGGCGGTGCGATCGTCACCGAGGGCATCTTCAATATCCCTGGCGTCGGCGGCACGCTCTACCAGGCCATCACCAGGGGCGAGCCACCCACGGTGGTCTCGTTCGTCACGGTGCTGATCGTGATCTTCCTGATCTCGAACCTGGTAGTCGACCTGCTCTACGCCGCGCTCGACCCGAGGATTCGCTATGCCTGATCTGGATAACGGCGCCGGCCCGGAGCGCGGTGGGCAGCGGCACTTCGTCGCGCCACCCGACGAGGTCGAGGTGCTCGCGACCGACGTCGTGGTGGATTCCGGTGTGCCGACCAGCATCTGGCGAGATGCCTGGCGGCAGCTGCGGCGCAATCCGATCTTCGTCGTCGCGGCATTGCTGATCGCGTTCGTGCTGATCGTAGTGATCTGGCCGGGGTTGTTCACCGACCAGGACCCGAGATACTGCAACGGCGATTTCAGCATGGACCCACGCGGCGCGGGGCACCCATTCGGTTTCGACAAGCAGGGGTGCGATATCTACGCCCGAACCGTGTATGGCGCACGGGCTTCCGTCTTGGCGGGTGTCGGTGCGACGGCACTGTTCTTGCTGGTCGGTGGCACACTGGGCGCGCTTGCCGGCTTCTACGGCGGACTGCTCGACTCGATCGTGTCCCGGGTAGCCGAGGTCTTCTACGCGATCCCGCTGATGCTGGCCGCCATCGTGCTGATGCAGTTGCTGGATTCGCGCACGATTTGGACCGTCATCGTCATCCTCGCATCGTTCACCTGGCCCCAGGCGGCACGGATCGCTCGTAGCGCGGTGATTCAAGCGAAGAACAGCGATTACGTCACGGCGGCACAGGCTTTGGGTGTCTCCCGAATACAGACGCTGTTGCGTCACGTGCTGCCGAACGCGGCCGGCCCGCTGATCGTGGTCACCACGCTGTGGCTCGGGGTCTTCATCGTCACCGAGGCGACTCTGTCCTACCTGGGCGTCGGGCTGCCGCGCACGGTCGTGTCCTGGGGTGCGGATATCGCCTCCGGACAGAAGGAGATCCGCACCTCGGCGATCCTGTTCTATCCGGCAACGGCGCTGGCGCTCACCGTGCTGAGTTTCATCATGCTGGGCGACGCGGTGCGTGACGCCCTCGACCCGAAGGCGAGGAAGCGATGAGCGATGCGGCGCAGGCACCGCTGCTCGAGATCACCGACCTGAATGTGGCCTTCACGGCCGAGGGCAGGCAGGTCTCCGCCGTCCGCGATGTGAATCTGTCGGTGTATCCGGGGCAGACTGTTGCTATCGTCGGCGAATCGGGCTCCGGGAAGTCCACCACGGCGCACGCCATCATCGATTTGCTGCCCGGAACCGGTCGGGTCACCTCCGGCTCGATCAAGTTCGACGGCACGGATCTCGCCACGGCCTCGAAACGGGACATCGTCGCCGTACGCGGCAGCGGTATCGGTCTGGTGCCACAGGATCCGATGTCGAATCTCAACCCGGTATGGAAGGTCGGCTTCCAGATCCGGGAAACGTTGGAGGCCAACGGCATCGCGAAGGGTCGGGCGGCCAGGCAGCGGGCTGTCGAGCTGCTCGCGGAAGCGGGGATGCCCGATGCCGAGCGACGAATGAACCAGTACCCGCACGAGTTCTCCGGCGGAATGCGTCAGCGCGCGCTGATCGCGATCGGGCTGGCCTGTCGTCCCAAGTTGCTGATCGCCGACGAGCCGACCTCCGCGCTGGACGTCACCGTGCAACGGCAGATCCTTGATCACCTCGACGGGCTCACCGCCGAACTCGGCACCGCGGTCTTGCTGATCACGCACGACCTCGGCCTTGCCGCGGAGCGGGCGGAACACTTGGTCGTGATGTATCGCGGCAGGGTCGTGGAATCCGGTCCCGCCCTACGGATTCTGCGGGAACCGCAGCATCTGTACACCAAGCGGCTGGTGAACTCGGCGCCGTCTCTGGCTTCGCAGCGGCTGTCGTCGGTGCGGCGACGGGCCGAGATTCGCGCGCAGTCGGTGCAGGTCGCCGAACAGACGGCCGCGGCGGACGATGACTTCACAGTCGTTCCCGACGAGGTGGTGGTGGCCGAACACCTCACCAAAGTGTTCCGGATTCGCGGTGGCGCGCCGTGGAAGACGACCGATTTCGCCGCGGTCGACGATGTGTCGTTCCGGCTGCGGCGCGGTACCACCATGGCAATTGTCGGTGAGTCCGGGTCGGGAAAATCGACCGTCGCGCAGATGGTGCTCGGGCTGCTCGAGCCGACATCCGGGTCGGTCGGCTTCGACGGCAAGGAGGTGGCAACGCTGGATCGGCGCGGTGTCTTCGCTTTCCGGCGGCGGGTGCAGCCCATCTTCCAGGACCCTTACGGCTCGCTGGATCCGATGTACTCGATCTACCGCACGATCGAGGAGCCGCTGCGCACGCACAAGATCGGGACACCGGCGCAGCGCGCGGCGAAGGTCAGGGAACTGCTCGACAAGGTGTCGTTGCCGTCCACCGTGCTGCGGCGTTATCCCAATGAACTGTCCGGTGGACAGCGCCAGCGCGTGGCCATCGCGCGGGCCCTCGCGCTGCAGCCGGAGGTCGTCGTGTGCGACGAGGCCGTTTCCGCACTCGACGTGCTGGTGCAGGCCCAGATTCTGCGGCTGCTCAATGACCTGCAGGCCGAACTCGGATTGTCGTATCTGTTCATCACGCACGACTTGGCCGTTGTCCGGCAGATTGCCGACGATGTGCTGGTCATGCAGCGGGGGAAGGTGGTCGAGGCGGCGACGACGAACGAGGTGTTCGCCGATCCGAAGCAGGAGTACACCCGCCGGCTCTTGGACGCGATCCCAGGACGTGACCTGCTGGCCGGATAGGGCAGGCCATTCGGTGCGCGCGGCCGCAAGTAGCCTCGTATGCCGTGACCGATCCGCTCCAGCCCCTCGTCGATCTGCCAGGTGTCCAGGACGCGGCAGACCGTGCCCGCGACGCGCTCGCCGAGGTGCACCGGCACAAGGCGAACCGGCGCGGGTGGCCGACCACGGCGGCGGAAGCCGCGGTGCGCGCGGCCCGATCCTCAGCGGCCATCGACGGCGGCAGCACCGAACTGCCCGCCGACGGCCTAGTGGCTGATCCGGTTCTGGCCGGTGCCCTGCGGGTCGGGCAGGCATTGGACGGAGACGCGCTGCGGAACTTGGTCGGCACCTGGCAGCGGGCGCCGTTGCAGGCGCTGGCGCGGCTGCATCTGCTCGCCGCCGCCGACCTCGAGCCCGGGGCGGACTCACTCGGACGGCCGCGCAGCGACCCGGGAGTGGCGCAGCGGCTGGACCTGCTGGTGCAAACGGTGCTCGGATCGAGTGTCCCCGCGCCGGTGATCGCCGCAGTGGTACACGGTGAGCTACTGGCGTTGCGACCGTTCGGAACGGCCGACGGGGTGGTGGCGCGGGCGGCCTCGCGCCTGGTTGCGGTGTCGAGCGGACTTGACCCGCACAGCCTCGGGGTGCCAGAGGTCTTCTGGTTGCGCCGGCGACGAGAGTATGTCGAAGGGGCCGCCGCGTTCGGGACGGGTGATCCAGATGCGGTAGGCGGTTGGGTGATCCTGTGTTGCGCCGCGCTCGAGGACGGGGCGCGCGAAGCAAGCTCGATCGCCGATTCGGCGGCGGGATAACAAGTCCGCACACGTCAAAGCGGGCGGCGTTGTCTTTCGACCTCACCGCCCGCTGGCACGGACTACCGGGTTACCAAGCGTGCTGGGTGGGTTGTGTTCTGCGGCCTCGGCGACCATCCGGACATCGCCGGTTCATCCCCGCAACCTGTGCGAGGCCCTCGCCGTCGAATACCCGGATTTCGCAGGCCCACAACGCTGTTGCCCTTGTCGCGGCGCGCTCCGCGTGGGTGCCTGGTGTCCGTGCACGGAGGGATAGGATGGGAGACAGTACCTTCTCTTCCGGCGCTGCCTTGGCCTTCCGGCCTTCCGTAATTACAGTTCTACACTGTGACCGCACTCACATCAAGAGGTTGGGAAACATTCAATAACCGGCATGTCGTTCGGCGTTTCGTGGTTAAATCCCCTGGTCACGCGGCCCTTGTGTGATGTCGGCAAACACCCGGCTGACACTGTGCGGCGGGCCGATGGGCAGGTCCGCACTCAGCGCCGACGGCGCAGCAGCCGGTAGCTGATCGCACCGGCCAACACCGCGCTCGCGCCGAGCGCGACCGTCGCCGCCAGCGTGGTGGATGACGGGGCTTGGAAGCGTGCCCACAGCGATACCGGGTTGGAGAAGGTCAGAATCGGCCAGCCGCGTGCCGTGGCTTCGCGCCGGAGGTTGCGATCCGGATTGACCGCGGTGGGATGGCCTACGGCGCGCAGCATCGGCAGATCGGTGATCGAGTCGGAGTAGGCGTAGCAACGAGACAGGTCATAGCCCTCGTCGGCCGCGAGCTTTTCGATAGCGGCGACCTTGCCCTCGCCGTAGCAGTAGAAATCGACCGCGCCGGTGTACTTGCCGTCCGCCACGACCATTCGGGTGGCCGCGGTGCGGGTGGCGCCGAGTGCGTCCGCGATCGGGCCGACGACCTCTTCGCCGGACGCCGACACGATCACCACGTCGTGGCCGCGAATCCTGTGGTCGGCGATGAGGTCGGCCGCCTCGGCGTAGATCAGCGGATCGACCAGCGCGTGAAGCGTCTCGGCCACAATGGATTTCACCTGCTCGACATCCCAGCCTGCGCACATGTTGGTCAAATGGGCGCGCATCCGCTCCATCTGGTCGTGGTCGGCGCCCGACAGCAGGAACAGGAAGTGCGCATAGCTGCTCTCCAGAACGGCCCGACGATTCAGGAGTCCCTGCGCGTAGAAGGGCTTGCTGAACACGAACGTGCTCGACTTGGCGATCACAGTCTTGTCCAGATCGAAAAAGGCGGCAACGCGTCCGTCGGTGGTGGCTGGATTGTCCACCCGACCAGGATAGGCATCCGCGAAATCCGGCGGGGGATGGGCGGTGCTGAGCGGCCTCGGTGGCGCGTTTGCCCCGCAGACGCCGGGGCCCTGATGGCCGCAAACTCCGCCCACGGCAGACTTGCGTTGTGGGCGGTGCTTGGGTGTAGTATTGCTGACACCTGGACATAGTCCAGGCGCGTTCAGCCCGACCCCCCGGGGCTGAACCCGACGGCCCCAGCCTCCTCCCCCCCCGGCTGGGGCCGTCCTCTATTTCGGAGACGTTTCCGCGACCGGACGCGCGTCACGTTTTCCACAGGCCGCGAGTTATCCACATTCGGCGCTTCGCCCCTTTTTTCCTCGACCGTGTTCAGCCACGCTGACCTGCATGAATATCGATGCTGCACCGACCGACGGTCCCGAACCGGCGCTCGTGCTCATCCACGACGATCGTCTGCGCGACGAAGTCCGGAGTGTCGCTGCTGCGGCCGTGCGGACTCTCGACGAACGGCCACACCCCGTCGGCCGGCACGCGTGGACCGGGGCGCCGCTGGTGATCCTGGATACCAGCGCCGCGCGGGACGCCGTGGCGGCCGCCTACGCGCGCCGGGCCGGTGTGGTTTTGGTAACCGACGGTGAGCCAGGATTGCTCGATTGGCAGGCGGCGGCGGCGATCGGCGCGGAGCGGGTCATCGCGTTACCCGGTGCCGCGGTGGGCCTGATCGAGATGTTTGCTGAGTACGGCGAACGCCGGGCGGGCGACGGGATCGTCGTCGCCGTCGCGGGGGCGAGCGGCGGTGCTGGCGCGTCCACCCTGGCTGCCGCGACCGCGCTGCGCGCCGCCGCCGAAAGGTTCCGGCACGCGACGCTGCTGGTCGACGGCGCGCCTTTCGGGGGCGGTCTCGACCTGCTGCTCGGCATCGAGACCACGGCAGGGACACGCTGGTCCGACCTGGTCGTCGAGGACGGCCGTGTGTCCGCCGCCGCACTGCACAGCGCGCTGCCCGCCGCCGCTCCCGGCCTGGCGGTGCTGTCCTGTGGGCGCAGCGGTACGGGCAGGTTGCCACAGGAGCTCGGGTCGGCTGCTGTCCGCGCGGTGATCGAAGCAGGCCGCACGGCAGGTGACTTGGTGGTGTGCGATATTTCGGGCGAGCGCGGACCGCATGCCGACCAGATGCTCGATGCGGCGGATCTCGTCGTTCTGGTTGTTCCGGCGCGGCTGCGGGCGGTCGCGGCTGCCGAGGCGGTGTCCGCCTACATCACGCGGCGAAATCCCAACCAGGGTTTGATCGTGCGCGGACCTGCGCCCGGCGGTCTGCGCGGAGCCGAAGTCGCCGAGGTGCTCGATCGCCCGCTGCTCGCCGCCGTTCCCGGCCAGACCGGACTGGCGCACCACCTGGAGCGCGGTGGGCTCTCGGTGCGCCGCCGCGGACCATTGCGCGATGCCGCCGATGCTGTGCTCGCAGTGCTGAGCGCTCCGACGGTACAGCGGCGGTGAACAGACGATGACGAGCGCGTTGGTGACCTCCGAGCTGCTGGATCGGGTGCGGCAGCGATTGGCCACAGCGACAGGCGATCCGGATCCGGCGCAAGTTGCCGCTGCTATTCGGGCCGAAGCCGGCGGGGTGCTCGGCGACACCGACCTGCTGCGGGCGCTTCGGTTGTTGCAGACCGAGATGACCGGGGCGGGTGTACTCGAACCGCTGCTGCACGATCCGAACGTCGCGGATGTACTGGTGACGGGCCCGGATGCGGTATGGATCGATCGCGGTCACGGACTAGAGAAGACCTCGATCACGTTTTCGGACGAGAGCGCGGTCCGTCGGCTCGCGCAGCGGCTGGCACTGTCGGCGGGGCGGCGAATCGACGATGCGCAGCCATGGGTAGATGGGAGACTATCCGGAACCGGTGCGGCGCTGGGTGATTCGTTCGGAGTACGCCTGCATGCAGTGCTCGCCCCGATCGCCCACAGCGGCACGTGTCTGTCACTGCGCGTTCTCCGTCCGGCCACCCAAGGGCTTGCCGAACTAGCCGCGGCAGGTGCGGTGTCTTACGACGCGAAGCTGCTGCTGGAGCGAATTGTTCAGGCACGCTTGGCGTTTCTTGTGGTCGGTGGTACTGGAGCGGGCAAGACGACGCTCTTGTCCGGTCTGCTCGCCACGGTGGGGCCGACCGAACGGATCGTCTGTGTCGAGGACGCAGCCGAGCTCGCCCCTCCGCATCCGCATGTGGTCCGCCTGGTCGCCAGGACCGCGAACGTGGAGGGCGTCGGCGAGGTCACTGTCCGCGACCTGGTCCGGCAGGCGCTGCGCATGCGGCCCGATCGAATTGTGGTCGGCGAGGTGCGGGGAGCTGAGGTAGTCGACCTGCTGACCGCTTTGAACACCGGTCACGACGGTGGCGCGGGCACCGTGCACGCCAACTCGCCGCGCGAGGTGCCGGCACGACTCGAAGCCCTTGCGGCCCTGGGCGGAATGGACCGGTCGGCCCTGCACAGCCAACTCGCCGCGGCCGTGCAAGTCGTCCTGCATGTGCACCGCCGAGCGGATGGATCACGTGGGCTCCGCGAGATCGGCCTTGTGCACCGCGACGACGGCGACCGCGTGCGGATCATTCCCGCTTGGCACGCTACGGGCGAGGCCCCCGCTGCCGAGGAGTTGTCCCGGCTACTAGCCGAACGGCTCGACCGATGAGTGCGGCGATGGTGTGCCTGACACTCTCGGTGCTTGTGCTTCCGGCATCGCCTGCGCGCAGGCGGTTCGCGCGAATGTTCACCGCACGCGGCCAGCATCGAAAGCCGCTACAGCGCATGGTGTTCGGAACAGTTCTGCCCGTGTGCGGCGCGGCGTTACTTGCTTTCGGGCTGGGGCCGTTTCTCGCGGCAGGATTGGTTGTGGGGACCGTCGGCATTCGTGTCCACCGGGCGACGCGGGACCGGCGCACGCACGCCGAGCGCGGGTTCCTGCTCGATGCGCTGGAGGCCATGATCGGTGAGCTGCGGGTCGGTGCGCATCCGAGTGCCGCGGCGGAGGTGGCGGCGCGGGAATCACGGGGTGAATCCGCACGCATGTTCGCCGTCTGCGCCGCGCGCAGCAAGCTCGGCGGCTCGGCCGCAGCGGGGCTGCGGCAACCGAATTCGGCTGTTGCGGTGGAACTGTCCCGAATCGCCGATGCATGGCAGGTCGCCGAACGGCATGGTCTTGCCTTGGCGGAATTGCTGTCCGCGGCGCGCACCGATCTGGCGGGCCGCATTAGGTTTCGCGGTCGCACGATGGCGGCGTTGGCAGGTGCTCGCGCGACCGCGGCGGTTCTTGCGGGTCTGCCGTGTCTGGGAATCGCCCTGGGACAGCTGATGGGCGCGTCGCCTCTTCGTGTCCTTTTTGCCTCGCCGGCGGGGACGGTATTGCTGCCGCTCGGCGCCGGCCTGGCCTGCGCTGGTCTGCTGTGGACCGACATGATTGCTCGAAAGGTGCTGATATGAATACATGTTCACAGATGGCGTCATCCCAGGAGCTGATGGGCGTCGGGCAGGTGTGTGCGGTACCTCGTCGCCACCGAGCACGCACGCGGAACAGCGCAAGCCGATGCAAGTCGATATCGACGCGCCGATCACCGGTCAGGTCTGGTTTCGCCGGTGAGTTCGGCTGTCGGCCTCAACCGGGCACGGTCTGATCGATGGTCGATTGTGCAGTCGGCGAGGTGTTCTCGCACAGCGGTTCTCATGACGGGGGTTGGAGATGCAGTTCACCACGGAGAATTGGGCATGGCCGCTGCTGTTGGTGGCGGTCGCGTCGGCGCTCCTTCCTGGACGGGTTGCGGTGAGTCGCCGCCTTCATGCCCTCGGCCCTCCGGATACCGGACGGGACAAGTCGGCGTGCGCGGCAGTCCGGAAGACGGATGATCCGTTGACGATTGCATCGGTCTTCGACCTGCTGGCCGCCTGCCTACGGGCTGGGCTGCCGATGACAGCCGCGGCGCGAGCGGTGGCGCCCGTCGCGCCAGGATCACTGGGGGAGGCTTTGCGGCGGGCGGCGGATCTCCTCGCACTCGGCGCCGACGCGGCCACGGCGTGGGAACGGGTCGGCCGGGACGATGCCGGGCGCGCGGGAGCCGAGGAGGTCGAGTCGCTGGCCCGCATGGCACGGCGCTCAGCGCGATCCGGTGCCTCCCTGGCGGTCGCGGTGGCGGAGTTGGCGCAGCAGCGCCGGAGCGCGCTCGAAGACGTGGCCGCCGCGAAGGCAGCGCGGGCGGGGGTGTTGATCGGTGGTCCGCTCGGGTTGTGCTTCCTGCCCGCCTTCGTGTGCCTCGGCATCGTGCCCGTGGTGGTCGGACTGGCGGGCCGGGTGCTCGGAGGTGGTCTGCTGTGACGCCGCGGCGAAACTGCCGTACGGGAACGCGCTCGTGCGGAGGGACCGCGCGGGTCGGAGTGAGAGGGGAATCAAGTGCGAATCGATCGGGTCACGAGGTCCGAGCAGGGGTTGCGGGCTGCATATATGGGCTTGCGTTGGCGCGTTATGCGGGCTGTGGTCGCGGAGGACGGTATGAGCACAGCCGAATACGCGATCGGCACGATCGCGGCGGCGGCGTTCGGCGCGGTGCTTTACGGCGTGGTGACGGGCGACAGCATCGTGAACGCGTTGACGAAGATCATCGACCGGGCGCTCAACACGACGGTGTAGGCACCGGTGCGGGTGGCCGACAGCGCCGCGGTGGCTTCGAACTCGCCGAGGAGCGCGGGGCGGTGACAATCGAGGCTGCGATCGCGCTCACCGCGGTCGTCGCAGCGATCGTGTTGTGTCTCGGTGCGCTGCTGGCGGCGTCGACGCAGATCCGCTGTGTCGACGCCGCTCGCGAGGCGGCTCGCCTTGCCGCCCGAGGTGATCGGGTGAACGCCGTCCCGGCAGCACAACGCATCGCCCCACCCGACGCGGAGATCGCTGTCCGGATCGAGAGCACCCGTGCCGCTGCGGTGGTCTCGGCTCATACTCCATTGCTGCCGCTGCTCACACTTCGCGCCGAAGCCGTCGCAACTCTCGAGCCCGGGGTGACACAGTGAGCGCGGCATGCCGCGGCCGTTCGGCGGCGGGCAGGCACCGGAGAGGCGCCGCGAGTTGGATACCACGCGGCTGGATCGGTTCGCGGACGCGGTCGAGGCGCAGATGCGCGCGGGATCCGATGTGGTGGTGGCACATCACATCGATGGGCGGAGGCTCGGCTCGGCCGCGCGCCGATGTCGGTGATGGAGTGGATCGCCATAACGGCACCGTAAGGATGAACAACATCACGTCGATCGTGGGTGGTGTGGATGGCGGCTCGGTCGACCGAAGTGCTGACGCTGTGGACAACGACGCCGCTGGCCTCGTCGACGTCGACGTCGCTACCTCTGCTGCTGTCGCTGACCTCGCTGTCGTTGACGCCACCGCCACCGCCACCGCCACCGCCACCGCCACCGCCACCGCCGCCACTGACGCCGCCGCCGCCGCCGACGCCGACGCCGCCGCCGGCGGCGACCGCGCCGCTCAGCGGGCGCGACAGCGATTAACGGCGCGAGCTCGTGTGGTGTCCAGGGAGGACGGCGTGGCGACCGTATTCGTGTGTCTTGGGCTGGTGGCGCTGATCGCGGCGACGCTGGCGATCGGAAACGTCGGGACCGTGGTAGCGGCACGACATCGGTCGCAGGCGGCGGCGGACCTGGCGGCGCTGACGGCGGCGGGCGCATTGGTGGATGGCGTGGAGATCGCGTGCGCCGAGGCGGAACAGGTGGCGTTGCGGATGCAAACCCGAATCCGGGTCTGCGAGGCCACGGAGTGGGACGTGACGGTCACTGTGGAACGGAATATACCAATAGGTCTGTATAGCGATCGGGTCGTTCGCGCAGTTGCGCGAGCGGGGCCCAGCGAAGAGTGAACAGAGTGCGGTGCCTCTTCGGTAGGTCGGTGTCGAACTAGCGGAAATCGGGAATTGTGCTGGCTGAATAAATGCGGGTCACACAATTACCCCGGCGGGCGCAGATAGCTGAAACAAATGAATGCGCGTGTTCGCAAATGGCACCGTGGCAATAGCCTAGTTAACATGAATATATTCCTTTTTATTCGGAAGGGGTGAAGTGGTTCCATTCCACTCTGGAGTCCGGTCGAGTTATGTCGACGACATGCTGGTCGGATAGCAGCCGGCCGGGTGCGACGGTTGCGCCGTCACCCGCCGTATACAGCGGTTTCGCTCGACGGCAGCACGGACAGCACCGCCGTGAGCAGGCGCGCCGAGCCCGCCTTGTCCAGCGGATGGTTCCCGTTGCCGCACTTGGGCGATTGGACGCAGGAAGGGCACCCGGCCACACACCCGCACGACTCGATGGCCGCAAGCGTCGCCGAAAGCCAGTGCCGCAGTCGGGCGAATCCACGCTCGGCGAATCCCGCTCCCCCTGGCTGGCCGTCGTAGACGAAGACGGTGGGCAGTCCGGTGTCGGGGTGCTCGGCGGTGGAGACGCCACCGATGTCCCAGCGATCACAGGTCGCCACCAGGGGCAACAGACCGATTGCCGCGTGCTCGGCCGCGTGCAGTGCACCGGGGACGTCGTCGAATTCGATTCCGGCCTGCGCCAACAACTCCGGCGTCACGGTGTACATGACTGCTCTGGTGTGCAGCGTCTGCGCGGGCAGGTCGAGTTCGACCAAATCGAGTACCTCTCCGGTGACCAGCGTGCGCAGATAGCCGACCACCTGGCTGGTGACCCGCACCTGGACCAGTCCAGTCGTCACGTGACCGTGGCGGTGTTGCTCGACCACTGCGTCGATGGCGATCGAGGTGACCTGGCGGGCGCTGGTGGTCCATCCGGGTTGGGCTGCCCGCACGAAGGCGACGCCGTCTTCGAGATCGAGGTCGTCGACCACGTATGTGTCGCCTTGGTGCAGGTGAACGGCGCCTTGGTGCAGGGTCGCCGGTGCCCGTCCCGCGTCGGCGGTGCCGAGCAGCCTGCCGGTCTCGCCGTCCACGATGGCCACGGGAGTCCCGATGCCGCCGCGTACATCGACCGCGTCGTGTGGCTGCGTCTCGGCGGTCACATACCACCGTCCGCCTTTCTTCCCGGCTCGCCACCGGATCAACCCTTGCTCGGCCAGATCGTGCAGCACCGCACGTGCGCCGAGCTCGTCCGCCTCGGTGTCGGTGAGCGGCAGTTCCAATGCGGCGCAGAGCAGTTGCGGCCCGAGCACATAAGGATTGCGCGGATCGGTGATGGTGGCCTCGACCGGCTTGTCCAGCAGCGCCGCGGGGTGGTGCACCAGGTAGGTGTCCAGCGGATCGTCCCTGGCCACGAGCAGAACCAGCGATCCCTGGGTTCGGCGGCCGGCGCGGCCGGCCTGCTGCCAGAACGACGCGACGGTGCCGGGAAAACCGGCGATTACCACGGCGTCCAAGCCCGCGATATCGACGCCGAGTTCCAGGGCGGTGGTGGTCGCGGCGGCGAGCAGCGACCCGTTGGACAGTGCCGTCTCCAGATCGCGCCGATCCTCCGCCAGGTACCCCGCGCGATAGGACGCCACCCGCTCGGCCAGGGCTGGATCGACGTCGGCCAACAGCCTGCGAGCCTCCATCGCGGTGAGTTCGGCGGCCCGCCGCGAGCGCACGAACGTCAAGGTCCGTGCCCCTTCCGTCACCAGATCCGCCATGATCCCGGCCGCCTCCGCGGTGGCCGCCCGGCGCACCGGTGCACCGTTTTCGCCGGTAACCGTGGTGAGCAGTGGTGGTTCCCACAGCGCGACGGTCCGAGCTCCCCGTGGCGAGCCGTCTTCGGTGACCGCGGTGCAGGGCGCGCCGATCAGTCGCGACGCGGCCGCCGCCGGTTCGGCCGTGGTCGCCGAGCACAGCACGAACACCGGGTCGGCGCCGTAGCGTGCGGTGATCCGCCGTAGCCTGCGCAACACCAACGCCACGTGCGAGCCGAAAACTCCCCGGTAGGCATGGCATTCGTCGACGACCACGTAGCGCAATCCGCGTAATACGCGGGCCCAACGCTGATGCGACCGCAATATCCCCAGGTGGAGCATGTCGGGGTTGGTGCAGATCCAGCGCGCGTTGGCGCGCACCCACTGCCGGATCTCGGCCGGGGTGTCGCCGTCGTAGGTGGCCGGATGGATATCGCGCAACGGCCCTTCGCGGGTGAGTGTGCCGAGGGCCCGCAGCTGATCGGCACCAAGCGCTTTGGTCGGCGCCAGATACAGCGCGGTGGCCTTTGGATCCGCCTGCAGCGCGCTGAGCACGGGAAGTTGATAGCCGAGCGACTTTCCCGACGCGGTTCCGGTGCTGACGACCACATGCTTTCCCTCGAAAGCCAGGTTCGCTGTCTCGATCTGGTGAGTCCACGGTGCATCGACCCCGGTGTCTTTCATCGCCGCAACCACTTCGGGCGATGCCCAGGTGGGCCAGACAGTGACATCGGCGGCACGCGCGGCGAGTTCGACGACATGGGTCAGCCTCGGATCGTTATCCGGTAGCCCGGCTTGGACACGATTCAGCAACGATGTCCCGTAGCTGGGGTCGGTTCGGGGTTCGGATCGGGGCGCAGACTCCAGTGGATTCATGAGGCGGGCTCCGTGATGCACGCGGTTAGTGTGAAACGTGTGCGCTTGGGAAGTCCTACCTGCCATTTCGATACCCAATAGCGACCTGGGTCACAGCCTGTTTGCCGAACGTCGACTCGGTTATCAGGGGGCAAACGAACCCCAAGTCTGGATTCCGCCATTGTGTCCCTCACCTGCGCATTCGCAAGATCAACTTTTTTGCAAATTGTCGGTAACGCGACTGTTGAATTGCCGGAAGACATGGTTCACTGGTTCCTGGTCGCAAGCTTCTGTGTTCGAGGGACGGATCCAAAGTCCAAACCGTCAGCAGGATCGATGTTGCGAACGCTGTGCTTGGTGCTTTCCTGCAGGGGGAACCAACAGTACAACGGTCGGAACGGACCCGGTGGACGAACCCAGTTGTCCGCCGTTCCGGTAAGAAAAGAGAAGGAACAGAATGGCACAGGGAACTGTGAAGTGGTTCAACGCGGAGAAGGGGTTCGGCTTCATCGCGCCCGAGGACGGCTCCGCTGACGTCTTCGTCCACTACTCCGAGATCCAGGGTTCGGGCTTCCGCACCCTCGAGGAGAACCAGAAGGTCGAGTTCGAGGTCGGCCAGGGCACCAAGGGCCCACAGGCCACCGGAGTTCGCGCGCTCAGCTGAGCGACGCAACTATCTATTGCCCGTCCCTCACCACCGGCAACGGGGGTGAGGGACGAGCTATATCCGGGGTAGGAACACGACACGCGCAATCGGCGGTACCTCCCGCCGCGGACGCCGCGGCGTCGGTGTGGGCCACGCGACAAGGCATACTGACTCGAACCGACGCGCGTACGCTCAGTGGTTCGAGTCGCAAGCACTCGGCCGCATGCGGTGTCGAGGTATAAACGGTGTCTGGTGGCAACGTCCAGCCGTCGTAGCCGCTTGCCCCAGCCGCGCACAGCGCGAAACAACGCAGCGCGGGTCGATAAGGAAAGGTGTATTCGCCGGTGGCAACACGAGACCGCGGTGCAGCCGACCAGGGCCGTCCCCTGCGTCGTCTCGTGATCGTCGAGTCCCCGACCAAGGCCCGCAAGATCGCGCCCTACCTCGGTCGTAACTACACGGTCGAGGCGTCGGTCGGCCATATTCGGGATCTGCCGCGTGGCGCGGCGGATGTTCCGGCCAAGTACAAGGGGCAGTCCTGGGCGCGTCTCGGCGTGGACGTGGACAACGACTTCGAGCCCATCTACGTCGTGAGTCCGGACAAGAAGGCCAAGGTCACCGAGCTCAAAAGCCTGCTGAAGGACGCCGACGAGCTCTATCTGGCCACCGACCCCGACCGCGAGGGCGAGGCCATCGCCTGGCACCTGCTCGAGACGCTCAAGCCCAAGGTGCCGGTCCGGCGGATGGTGTTCCACGAGATCACCGAGCCCGCCATCCAAGCCGCCGCCGCGGACACTCGCGAACTCGACAGCGATCTGGTCGACGCGCAGGAGACCCGCCGCATCCTGGACCGGCTCTACGGCTACGAGGTCAGCCCGGTGCTGTGGAAGAAGGTCATGCCGCGATTGTCGGCGGGCCGCGTGCAGTCGGTCGCCACCCGCGTGATCGTGCGGCGCGAACGGGAGCGCATGGCGTTCCGCTCGGCCGAATACTGGGATATCGCCGCGAAGCTGGATGCGGGCAACGGCGCTGACAGTGCTACCACCAACCCGAGGACTTTCGGCGCGCGGCTGGTCACCATCGACGGCGCCAGGGTCGCCTCCGGCCGCGATTTCGGTTCCGATGGACAGCTCAAGGTCACCACCGGTGTCATCGTGCTGGACGAGGGGTACGCGCGGCGGCTCGCGGAGTCACTCGACGGCGCCGACCTGGTGGTCTCCTCCGCGGAGGCCAAGCCGTACACCCGCAAGCCGTATCCGCCGTTCATGACCTCGACGTTGCAGCAAGAGGCCGGGCGCAAGCTGCGCTTCACCTCCGAGCGGACCATGCGGGTCGCGCAGCGGCTGTATGAGAACGGCTACATCACCTACATGCGTACCGACTCGACCACGCTGTCGGAGTCGGCGATCGCCGCGGCGCGCGCGCAGGCGACGCAGCTCTACGGCGCCGAGTATGTGCACCCGACCGCGCGGCAATACAACCGCAAGGTGAAGAACGCCCAAGAAGCACACGAGGCGATTCGGCCCGCCGGCGATACATTCGCTACGCCAGGCCAGTTGCACTCACGGCTGGACAACGACGAGTTCCGCCTCTACGAACTCATCTGGCAGCGCACCGTCGCCTCGCAGATGGCCGACGCACGGGGCACCACGCTGACGTTGCGCATCACCGGCGTCGCGGCCACCGGCGAGGAGTGCGTGTTCTCCGCTTCCGGCCGCACCCTCACCTTCCCCGGCTTCCTGAAGGCCTACGTGGAGAGCGTGGACGAGGAGGCCGGCGGTCAGTCCGACGACGCCGAATCCCGCCTGCCCGCGCTGGCGGAGGGGCAGGGCGTCACCGCCGTCGAGCTGAATCCCGATGGGCACAGTACGAATCCGCCGGCGCGCTACACCGAGGCGTCGCTGATCAAGACACTCGAAGAGCTCGGCATCGGCCGTCCTTCGACTTATTCATCGATCATCAAGACGATCCTCGACCGCGGGTATGTGTACAAGCGCGGTAGCGCGCTGGTGCCGTCCTGGGTGGCCTTCGCGGTGATCGGCCTGCTGGAAGAACATTTCGGCAGGTTGGTCGACTTCGACTTCACCGCCGCGATGGAGGACGACCTCGACGCCATCGCCGGCGGACGCGAGCAGCGCGGAAACTGGTTGTCCAGCTTCTACTTCGGCGGCGAGCACGGCGTGGAGGGTTCGGTCGCGCGGTCGGGCGGACTGAAGAAGATGGTCGGCGAGCGGCTCGATGACATCGACGCGCGAGAAATCAACTCGATCAAGCTGTTCAGCGATTCCGAAGGACGCGATGTCGTCGTCCGGGTCGGCAAGTACGGACCGTATCTGGAGCGTCTGGTTGCCGATCCCAATGACCCCGAGGGGGATTCGGTATCGCAGCGGGCCAACCTGCCCGACGATCTTCCGCCGGACGAACTGACTCCCGAGGTAGCCGAGAAGCTGTTTTCGACGCCGCAGGAAGGGCGTTCACTCGGTGTCGATCCCGCGTCCGGGCACGAGATCGTGGCCAAGGAAGGGCGCTTCGGCCCGTACGTCACCGAAATCCTGCCCGAGGCTGCCGTCGAGGACAGCCCAGCGCCTGCCAAGAAGACCGCGAAGAAGGCCGCCGCGCCGAAACCCCGCACGGGCTCGCTGTTCAAATCGATGGACCTGGCGACCATCACACTCGACGACGCGCTCAAACTGCTGTCACTGCCACGCGTGGTCGGCGCCGACCCGGCGAACGGCGAGGAGATCACCGCGCAGAACGGTCGGTACGGACCGTATTTGAAGAAGGGTACCGACTCGCGGTCGCTGAACACCGAAGATCAAATCTTCACGGTGTCGCTGGAGGAGGCGCTGAAGATCTACTCCGAGCCGAAGCGGCGCGGCCGGCAGGCATCCAGTGCGGCTCCGTTGCGTGAACTCGGCGACGATTCGGCCACCGGCAAGCCGATGGTGATCAAGGACGGCCGTTTCGGCCCGTATGTCACCGACGGCGAGACCAATGCGACCCTGCGTAAGGGTGACGAAATCGAGTCGATCACGCCCGAGCGGGCGATGGAGCTGCTCGCTGATCGGCGGGCGCGCGGCCCGGTGAAGAAGGCGGCGAAGAAGACCGCGGCGAAGAAGACCGCGGCGAAGAAGACCGCCGCCAAGAAAGCCACCGCGAAGAAGACGGCCGCGACCAAGGCGACCACCACCAAGACGGTGGCCAAGAAGACCACGGCACAGAAGTCGGCGGCGAAGAAAACCGGGGTCGGAAAGTCGTAAGCACTCGGCTGGTGGCGTCGGCCATGACCTGATCGACTGGCAGTCGGTGCGCTGCACGGTACGGCATATCTCGCGCAGCCATTCCGGTCACGTCGACCTCACTCGCGCGGCGCTCGACTGCGCGAACAGCGCATATCAGATTGCCTCGTAAACCGCATATCGGGTGTTCGCAACCAGGGCGATGTGCGAACCGATGTGTCGGCGCAGACGGCTAGGGTGTACTGCGTGGCGGGTGTCTTCGATCGGTTGGTCGGCCAGGATGCGGTCGAGTCCGAGCTGACGGCTGCCGCGATCGCGGCCCGCAACGGCGTGGTCGAGGGTGCGATGACGCATTCGTGGCTGTTCACCGGCCCGCCGGGATCGGGCAGATCCGTTGCGGCACTGTGCTTTGCGGCCGCATTGCAATGCACCGACCCGGGAACGCCCGGGTGCGGCAGGTGCCACGCTTGCGCGACCACCATGGCCGCCACGCACGGCGATGTGCGTCGGGTGGTGCCAGAAGGGCTGAGCATCAGCACCAAGGAGATGCGCGAGATCGTGCAGGTCGCCTCGCGCAGGCCGAGCACCGGTCGCTGGCAGGTGGTGGTCATCGAGGATGCTGACCGGTTGACCGAGGCCGCAGGCAATGTGCTGCTCAAGGTGGTCGAGGAGCCGCCGGACCGGACGGTCTTCCTGCTGTGCGCGCCCTCGGTGGATCCGGAGGACATCTCGGTCACGCTGCGGTCCCGCTGTCGACATGTGCACCTGGTGACGCCGTCGGTACCCGCCATCGCCCGGGTGCTCCACGAACGCGACGAGTTGGACGAGGAGACCGCGAACTGGGCCGCCGCCATCAGCGGCGGACACATCGGTCGCGCCCGGCGGCTCGCCACCGACGAGGAGGCGCGGTCCCGCCGCCGACGGGCACTGGCTTTGGTCGCCGCGGTCGGCAACCCCGGGGCGGTCTATGCCGCCGCCGACGAACTGGTGCGCGCGGCCGACGACGAGGCCAAGCAGATGAGCGCCGCCCGGGACGAACGCGAACGCGAAGAACTCGCCACCGCGCTGGGTGCGGGTGGCACCGGCAAGGGCGCGGCCGGCGCCACCCGCGGTTCCGCGGGCGTACTCAAGGACCTGGAGCGACGGCAGAAATCTCGCGCCACGCGCACTGGACGCGATGCGCTCGATCGTGCCCTGATCGACGTGGCAGGCGTCTTCCGCGACGCCCTGGCCGTCCGGTTCGGCGCCGCTCGCGGCGGTTCCGGCGTCGCGCTCACCCACCCGGACCTGTCCGACCAGATCCACGACCTCGCCGCACGGATACCGCCCACCGGCCTACTCAGCTCCATCGAGGCCGTCCTCGCCTGTCGCGAAGCCCTCGATCTGAACGTCAAACCCCGCTTCGCCCTCGCCGCCATGGCCGCGGGCCTGTTAGCCGCCCAATCACGCTGACGGTGACCACCCGTTTTCGCGATCCGGCGACAAGACGATAGACTCGCGTGGCCGAGAGGCACGCCGCCTTAGCTCAGTCGGTAGAGCGCTTCACTCGTAATGAAAAGGTCGGGGGTTCGATTCCCCCAGGCGGCTCCACAAGAAATCAGCTCTAACCAGCCGATTTCCCTTTGCGTCGACGCTTCCGGCGCGGTGACGGGCCACCCGTCTTGTCACGGTTTGTCACAACGGCCTCCAACCTGCCCGCTGCGGAGGCCAGCGCATCGCTCTGGGAGTGCACGTAGGTGCGCATCGTGAACGCGCTGTCAGCGTGCCCCAGCCACTCCGATATCACCGCGATCGGCACCCCTCAAGAGCGCCTGCGGCGCCGCTTACGCGGCGCCGCAGGCGTTTCGACGCGCAACGCTCGCTCGAAAAGGCCCCGCTCGCGGCGCGTCGGCGCGTCGGCACCGCGTTAGCGACATGGCAGAACGTTCCCTGATTCTGTCTGGCCACTTTCTCAACCTCCTCGCAGGGCTGGGCACGACGAGAGCCGTACCCGGCTGACCTCCCGCAGCCGATCACGAATCGGCCGGCACTCTGCCCAGTCAACCGGCTGTGGTCCCGATCGACCAGGACCAGCACACGACGGAACTTGCGATTCGAGAGGACATCCAGGGTTGGGTGTCCCTGCCTCCTCCTTGGCCCGATTCTCTGACTTCAGTCCGGCGAGTAAAGGGCGCTTCGCGTCACTGCGTGATGCCTGCGGCACCCTTGACTAGCCCTCCTTCAGCACAGGACGGCCAGTATGAGGAAGCAGGGGAAGAGAAGTTGCCGGGCGGATAGGCGATCTATCCGCGAACAGGGCAATGCCCGGTGTCGGTTGCCACCGTTGTGGGACCACCACGTTGCCAGTCATGGGACCACTGGCAGCGGTACAGGAGTGGAACGGGTTATCGCGCTGTTGATTGGCGGACCCCGCGTTCCCGAACGACCTATATGCGGCTACTTACAGTGCGTTGTCGTTGGTCGCCCGAATGGCATAGTGAGCGGGTGCCGAATCTCGACTTCTACGCCGTGGACGAGGACTGGTCGGAGGTCCTTGAAGTTGTTTTCGAGTTCGACCTGTTTCGCGTCTTCGAGTCCTACTCCGAACCGGGTCACGAGTTGCGGGAGTTTTCTGCTGCTGTTGAAGTCCCCGATACCTGGCTAGGTAGGCGGCTGATGTTGGTCGTAGCAGGGGCGGGGCCGGAACCCTTGGCAAGACGGATCGACTTTGCCCCGGATGTGGTCAGCGACGCCCCATTTCGCTACATCTGCGAGGGTTGGGGACTGATCCAGCTCGATTACGGCGGCCCTTTCGGCGACCAGGAGTTGCGCTGGACCCACACCAATCACAACACAGCCAAGCGTGCTGCGGCGTGGGCGGCAACCCTGCCTCGGCTGGGTAACCCCGCTGCCTGGGACTGGGCTGCGGTAACGAAGGCTTCGAGCAGACTCAACCGGGTGATCCGGCGGATGGCAGTCGGCAAGATCGGTTCGCATCCGGTACTGCCTCACGCGCAGCAATTCATCGCGCACGGCGGGTTGCGGTACGAGTACGGCACCGGTATCCGCGCAACCCCTGTCACTGGAACGAGCATCCGGTAACGACCAATTCCGCGGCCCGTTGTCACCGAGTTGTCACAAGTCACCCGGACAACCCCGGACACTGCGGAACTCCCACGGAGGCGTATCACCACCTCACGCAGGAGCACGGACATCAGCGAGACCAGCACGGACACGACGTATTCGACTCGTAATGAAAAGGTCGGGGGTTCGATTCCCCCAGGCGGCTCCATTTGAAGGGCCTCTGACATGCGTAATCGTGTGGAGGGGCTGTTTCTCAGGTCCACCTATGGCAGGATCTGGTTGGTCAGAAGGTTGGCGAGGTCTGTCGCGACCGCTCGGGTAATGCCGAATGGCGGGTGTTTCCTTGCGGGCATCTCTGGCGAGTTGGAGACCGATCACGAACGCAGCAACTTCCGTACCCGCGCTGCCTCGCGGGTGAGGTGGTCGCGCTCCGGCACGCTGGTGGCCGCGCTGGATGCCGCCGCATACAGCGCGGCGGCCTGTTCGTGGTCGCCGGCGCGTTCGAGGAGGTAGGCGCGAACCGCGGTGTACCGGGGCAGGTCGGGATCCGACTTGCTCAGTTCCGCCAATCCGGCCTGCGGACCATCGGCCTCGCCGACCGCGACCGCGCGGTTGAGTCGCACCACCGGGCTGCCCGTGAGGTGCAGCAGTTCGTCGTACCACTCCACGATCTGGACCCAGTCCGTCTCGGCGGTGCTCGGGGCATCAGCGTGCAGGGCGGCGATCGCGGCTTGGGCCTGGTATTCACCCAGCCGGTCGCGAGCCAACGCCGCTTGCAGAACTGCCACTCCTTCGGCGATAAGGGTGGTGTCCCAACGGGATCGGTCCTGTTCGGCGAGCGGCACCAGGCGCCCGCCCGGACCCGTGCGCGACGCACGGCGAGCATGATGCAGCAGCATCAGCGCGAGCAGCCCCGCGACCTCGGGCTCGTCGGTCGAGGCGGCGAGCTGACGGGTGAGGCGGATCGCTTCGGCCGCCAGGTCGATGGCACCGCTGTAGCCTTCGTTGAAGACGAGGTAGAGCACGCGCAGCACCGTTGTCAGATCGCCGGGTTGGTCGAGTTGCCGCCCCGCGATACGCCGCTTGGCCCGGCTGATCCGTTGTGCCATGGTCGCTTCGGGCACCAGGTATGCCGTCGCGATCTGCCGCGTCGTCAAGCCGCCGACTGCGCGCAGTGTCAACGCCACGGCCGAACCAGGGGGCAGCGACGGGTGCGTGCACAGGAAATAGAGCCACAGTGAGTCGTCGGCGCCTGGCACCGGACCTCTCGGCGGCTCGACCTTTACGGCGAGTTCCCGTTCCCGCCGTGCGGCATCGGCCCGGGCGGCGTCGAGGAACTTGCGCCAGGCGGCCGCGACGAGCCAGGCTTTCGCATCGCGCGGTGGATCGTCCGGCCAGCTCTCCAACGCGCGAATCAGGGCCTCCTGCACGGCATCCTCGGCCGCGGTGAAGTCGGCTCCGCGGCGGACGAGGACACCGATCACCGCAGGTACGAGTTCGCGCAGCAGCGACTCGTTCACTCGGTCACGGTGGGCATCGCGGTGAGGAACGGTCGTATCTCGAGCCACTCCTGGACCGGCTTCCCGCCCGCACCGGGCGCCGCGGACAGTTCGGCGGCCAGCCCGAGCGCCCGCTCGTAGGTCTCGACGTCGATGATCATCCAGCCGGCGATCAAGTCCTTGGTCTCCGCGAACGGACCGTCGGTGACCGGCGGGCGGCCCTCGCCGTCCGAGCGGACGAACGTGCCCTGCGGGGAGAGCGCCTGACTGTCGACGAACTCGCCGGTAGCCTCGAGTCGCGCGGCGAGATCCACCATGTACTGCACGTGGGCCGTCAGCTCGTCCGGCGTCCACTGGTCCATCGGCACCTCGTTGACGGGCGCAGGCGCGCCCCGGTAGTGCTTGAGCAGCAGGTATTTGGCCATGATGTTCTCCTCGCTTCGGTACGGCCCATTCTGGCCGCGTTGATAGGTTCAGGAGCGCTGACGCTCGGCTCGCTGCCGGACCAACTCCTCGACCGCGGTGGGGAGGGTGGTTTCGAAGTCGATCAGCTTGACCCAGGTCGGGGTGATGACTATCCGGACCATGCCGTCGTAGAGCGAGCGGACCTCGGCCTCCCACTCGACGCGCTGCTCGGGGGTCATTTCGTAGCTGCCGTTCATCCGCAGGTACTCCGCCGGGATGCCGTCCACCACGTCCAGCTCCGCTCGACCGCGGATGAGCAGGATCTTCGGCGGGTGGACAACGGTGTCGATCGTCAGCGCGACCTGGGGGTTGTGCCGCAGGGAGGGAAGTTTCGGGGCGTTTTTCGTGGTGCAGAGCACGATCTGCGAGCCGTTCCAGGTGAACCCGATCGGGATGTTGCGGGGTGTGCCGTCCTTGGCGACGTAGGCCAACCGGGTCAGGTCGAGGGCCAGCAGCTCCTGGCTGATCGGGCGGTTGAGGATCTCGGTGATCGCATGCTGTTCCATTACTGTCTCCTGTGTCGGTGTCCGGGAGCGGTCCGTTCTCGACTGCTCCTCCCCCTGGGACGGAGCCGGTCCTACGTTCTCGACATCCGCAGCGAAGAATTCTCCGGCTTTTTTCGGACCAACGGGGGGCGGCCACCTGAGGTCAACCGAGATGGCGCCAGGGAAGCACAGTCGCAACGCTGATTCGGAACAAGCTGACCATGGCTGACCAGTGTGCGCGCACCTGCAGGATTCCGCCGCGATTGCTTCGAATTCGCCGAGGTCCGTGGCCGGACCCGGTCGCTTGCGACGATCTGATGATGAAAAACGTTGCACCGCAACATTTCTCACGAACTCCGGACTGCGCGATACTCGCGCGGCGACAACACCTCGATGCGCAGACCGGGCTTTCGGCGTGATGGACGGAAGCGACTGCCGGCGGATGCTGACGCCCATCATCGCCGCAGGTGGCGATTCGGGATGAATCGTTCGGTAGACCTGTGCGATTCCCATGGCGCGCAGGCCCGCGAGCTGGGCGTCCGGCATAGACTGCTTGATTGTTCTACGATCCTGGTACGGGCTAGTACATCAGGAAGAGTGATGCGCGGGACATCTATCGGCACGCGGCTGGTCGAAGCTGTCGACGCGATCGGTGCGGTGGAATGGGATGGCCTGGTTCCGGCTGGTGAACTGTTCTGCAGTCATGCCTGGTTACGCCATCTCGATGAGGTGGCGGGCCCGCATCCGGTCCTGACGATCGGTACCGGTGAGCGGATTACGGGCGCGACGGCGATCTGGGATGGTGAGCGAGCTCCCGGGTTGTTCTATTTGCCAGATTTCTTTCCCGAACTCGCCGGTCCTTGGCAGCGCCCGTTCGTCTGGCTCGGCGCCCGTCGCTCGGTGCGCAACGGCCTGATCTGCACGACCGGGCCACAACGGTCGGCGTCGTTGTCCGGCCTGCTCGCCGGCACGCTCGATTACGCCAGGGACAATGGGCGTGCCGGGGTGGTGATGCCCTATCTCCCGATAAGTGCCGCACGAGAATTCGGGCGTGCGCATCCCGCCGCGCACGTGCTGCTGCATTCGGCCGAGGCTACGGTAGCGGTCCCTGCTCGGGGAACCGCAGACCTGCTCACACAGTCGAGCGGGCACAACCGCAAGCGCCGACGCCGAGAACTCCGGGATTTCACCGCCGCCGGCTTCATCCTGGAATGGGTCGACCTCACACCCGAGATCGAGGCGGCGATCGCACCATTGATCGCGGCCAACCGCCGCAGATACGGTAATAGCGACGGTGCTTCGTGGATACATCGTGTTTTTGCCGCCCAGCGGCAAGTTGGCCTGCTCGACGATGCCAAGGTGTTGCTGTGCTCTCGGGACGGCGCGCCGGTCACCGTCGCGGTATGTTACCGGCATGGCGACAGCCTGCACGGCCGGTATTTCGGCTCGGATGGATCGGTGAGCAGGGACGGCTACCCGTATTTCGTTACCACCTGTTATGCCCCCATCGATTACGCCGCGCGGAACGGGTTCCGTCGACTCTTCCTGTCGACGTCCGCGCTGGAAGCGAAGATCCGCCGTGGCGCGGTGGTGGAACCGCTCGCCGCTGTGGTGCTGCTTGATGATGCCGAACTCGACGTCGAACGCGTGCGTACGCACAACCGGGACCTGGCGCGCGGTTACTACGACCGATTTCCCGGGTACCTGTCCTCGTTGAGCCACGACTGGCTCGAATTCCTGTTCTGACTTCGAACGAAAGGCCCGGCGAAATGCTCCATCTGGTCTACCGGTTTCGGCCGACCGCAAAGGCCCGAGCTGATCTGCCAGGGTTCTGGCGGTGGATCGCAGACCGCCAGCTCTGGTTCTATGCCGACCTGGACATGGTGCTCGGCACCCGGTGGTTCACGGTGACCATCGGTGACGACGTGCACTGCCTCGAGCATCACGTCACGTTCGCCGACGAAGCCGAATGGGGCCGCTACCGTCGCGAAATCAGCGCACGGTCGCGAGATCCGGAATGGGAGAAGCGGCGGACCGGCCAGGACGAGTGGTATGAGATCCTCGACGCGCGAATCCTCACCGACCCGCCGCATCCGATCCCACTCCCCGCACTCGAGCAACCCGGCCCGCGATCGGATGCGGCGGTTCTCGCGCAGCGCAGCCGTGTCCTGCTCGATCGGGCCCGGTTCGTCACCCTCGCCACCAGCGGGCCGGCCGGTCCGTGGTCGTCCACCGTCAACTACGTCGTGCTGTACCAGCCGCTGCGGCTGCTCTGGTATTCGTTGCGCGACGCCCGGCACTCGACGAATATCGCCCGCTCGCCGCAGGTCGCGGGATCGATTTTTCGCACCGGGCTGACCGGCTCCGACGCACCGTCGGGCATACCGATCGACGGAGCCCAGTTCACCGGCGAGTGCCGCGAAGTCACGGCCGAGGAGCTGCCCGCCTATTACGACCGATACTACGAATCGAACTTCCCGGATCCCACGGTCCGGGCCGAGTGGATGCTGCCGCTCGAGGAATTCCGCACCGACGGTCCGCGCCGGTTTTATCGCCTCGACATCGACCGGTGGTGGCTCTACGACGCGCAGCGCTGGACTGAGGACAAGCACGACACCAGGATCGAAGTCCCGGTCGCCGCCATCGACCGGTGACCGCCTCGGCATCGGGCTGACCGGATCGCGCAGTGCGCCGACGCGCCTCCGGTGGTCGAGCGTCGCCGCACCGCCCCGTGTTGAAGTTGATGGTGTCATCACCGTCACGAAGGTGACATCGTCCGGTTGTTCGGCCGCGATGCCGTCCGGGGTGCTCAGTAGCGGCTCGACAAACCGAAAGGAATTTAGGTTAGCCTGTCCTGTGTGACGGGAGGGGATGCGCGCGACGTGAGCCGTGTCGAGGCGCGCCGGGATTCGCCGCCGCAGACGCCGATCGTCGGCCGCGCGGAGTCGAACCGTCCCGTTCGTCGTCGGCCGCGCGCACCGTTCCGTCGCACCCTGATCGTGGTCCACCGCTGGTCCGCACTGACTCTCGGTGTGCTGTTGGTTGTCCAGTGCACCTCCGGCGCGATACTGCTCTATCACGGGGAACTCTTCCGGGCCAGCCACCGATCCTTCTATCAGCACACCGACGCCCAGACGGTCATCACGACCGAGCAAGCCGTCGACATCGTGCGCACGGCGGACCCCGACTTCGACGTCGGATGGGTCGGCTCCGACGGTGGTGTCATCGCCGTCGGTGATCGCGCTCGCAGAACCGCCTATTCGGTGGACCCGGGCACCGGTCGAATCAACACGTATGCGGGAATTACCGAGGGCCCACTCGGCCTGCTCGTCAACCTGCACGACTGCGCGTTCGGCTGCCCGCGCTATGCGGGGCTGGTGCCATTGGTCAATGCGAAGGTGCCGGTCCTCGGCCTTACCTGGGCGCACTTGATTCTCGGCGCCGTCGGATTGTTGCTGGTACTGCTCGCGGTATCCGGCGCCTTCGTATGGTGGCCCGCGCTGAAGCGTTGGCGTCACGGCTTTCGTGTCCGGACGAACAAAGGCCGCTACGCCCGTGACCGCGACCTACACAATGTCATCGGCATCATCAGCGTCCCGTTCCTGCTCATGTGGGGGGTCACCGGTGCCGCGTTCGAATTCCCCGTCGTGGAGCGGGTCTGGCTCGCTCTCACCGGCGGCGAAGCAGTGAACGCGATGCCCCAGGACTCGTTCACGCCCCGGCCGACGTCAGGGCAGCAGCCGCCGGTGTCAGTGAGTGCCGCGAGCACTATTGCACTACAACATGTCCCAGGTCGACTCGCCTATTTGATGCTGCCGAGCGCCGACGCGGACTACTATCGGGCCGCGGTAGCGGGCGCGTATTCGCCCTACGAAAACCGTGCCTTCTACAGCGGTGACATCTTCGTCTACATCAACGCCGAAGACAGCGCCGATGTCGAGGTCGTCGACTCCAGCCACGGCCGGCCGGTGGCGAACACCTTCTACGACAAAGTCTTCCGTCCCGCGCATTTCGGTTGGCTGGTCAACGGCTGGTGGCGAATACTTTGGTTCCTTCTCGCCCTCACGCCATTGATGCTTGCTATCACCGGCGTTTCGACCTGGTTCGTCACCCTGAGAACTCGACGAAAAGCACGTACCCGCCGGGGACCAGCGGCGTAGGCCGGCCGCCGGGTCCGCTCAGCGAACTTACAGTCCGAGTTCGCTCAGGCCGGGATGGTCATCGGGGCGGCGCCCCTGTGTCCAGTGGTATTTGCGTTCGACTTCCTTGATCGGGAGATCGTTGATGCACGCGTAGCGGACGCGCATCAGCCCGTTGTCATCGAATTCCCAGTTCTCGTTGCCATAGGAGCGGTACCAGTTGCCGGAATCGTCGTGGCACTCGTATGCGAAGCGCACCGCGATGCGGTTGCCGTCGAACGCCCAGAGTTCCTTGATGAGTCGGTAGTCGAGTTCCCGACGCCATTTGCGGGTGAGGAAGGCGACGATCTCGTCGCGTCCGTTGACGAATTCCGCACGGTTACGCCAACGCGAGTCCACGGTGTAGGCGAGGGCGACCTTTTCCGGATCGCGGGAGTTCCAGCCGTCTTCTGCCTGCCGAACCTTTTCGATGGCGGTTTCTCTGGTGAAGGGGGGAAGTGGGGGGCGGGCTTCGTCGGTCATGTCAACTCCTTGGTCGGTCCTTTCGCCGTGGTATGACCAAGGCGAGGAGCATCATGCGTGGTCGAGGGCCACCTGCACCGAAGCGGGGGACAACCATTCGATACACGCCCGCGGGGCTGGCCGGGATCGGGGTGATGCGCGGAACACTTCCGTGAATATATTCCGGAGATATTTACCCGGCTTTGAATTGTCATGTGACGTTTGCTGGTACGGGTATATGCGTTGATGGCGTACCCGCCGCTCGAATAGACAAACGATGCCGTGTGGCAACTCCTCGCCGCACGGCATTCCAGGGCCGGCGTAGCTTGTCGAGCAGCCGCTCGTCACGACGTCCAGGGACCGATGCCGCCGATTTTGTCGATGCGGATACGGGTGAGCAGGCCAGGGGGTGATCCGGCAGGGGGAAACTCGACGTTCGGGCCGGTCAGGGTTTTGGCCAGTTCCGCGAGGAGTTCGGGTGCGCCGCCTTCGACGATGCGTGCGGTGCCGGTGACCGACAGGTAGGGCCGCATCAACTCGCCGCGTTCGGGCGCGAGGATCGTTGCCGCGACGCGGGGGTCGCGGCGGATATTGCGGACTTTCTGGTATTCGGCGAGGTGGGCGGAGACGAGTTCGTCGCCGTCGGGTGTTGATTGCAGCGCTACCCACACGACGGACACCTGCGGGCTACCGTCGGGGTTGATCGTCACCAGCGTGGCTTCGGCACCGGCGCCGATGAGTGCGCGAGCTGCATCGTCGAGTTCCATGTTTTGTTCTACCGCAGGGATGGCACTTTCATTCCCGGTAGGCGTCTGATCGCCGACCCGGTCGCGACCCACTCCGGTCCGCTTTTGTTCCTGCCGGTAGACCTCGTCGCCACCCGTTGTTCGACAACGGCCCGGCTTTTCACCGGGTCCGCGCTCCGCGTCGTCCTCCGCCCAGCTGGGGCTGACTACACGTCGATAAAGGTTCCCTTGCCGGGAACGTGTAGGAAGTTCGTCGCGAGCAATACCTCGAGTCGCCCATGACCGGCATCGATCGTGATCGGCACCCACTGGCCGTCGGTGTTCTCGCTGGCGGCGGTGTTGTCGCCCACCGAGACGGGGCTCGCGGCGGCAGTGCCGATCACACCGGTGTCATTGTTGCGCCAGTACAGGGTGACGTCCACGCTGCAGTAGCCGCCCGGGACGGTGGGAACGAAGGTGAATTCCGGACGGATCCAGATGGTCGTCGTGCCGTCCAGGTCGCGGGCCGGGTCGAAATACGCCGCCACCGTTCCGCCGCCGAAACCGCCGCCGCCGCAGAGCGTCCGCGCCGGTGGGATTCCGATCGGCAGGGCGGACGCCGAGGTGGTAGTCACTGCCAGCGCGCCCAAGGCCAGAAGCAGGGCCGATACACCGCGAAATACGTGCACTGTGCTCCGTTCGAAGAAACCGATCCGTCTGTCGGATCATCGGTTCACGGTAACTCTGTGTTAGTGCCACGCGAATGGGCGCAGCTCGATCCGTTGGCCGGCGACCTCCGCCGAGTTCGACGAGACCGGATTCGGATGGTCGGCGGCAGGCCGGGCGATTGTCCCTGAGCTGGAGGTCGATCACCGACTCGAAGCGTTTACGCGGTCAACTCGCAGCAGTGTCGTGCCGGTCGGCGCATCCGGCGATGCGCGCCAACTCTCGGTTGAAGCGGTCGGCGGCTTCGATGTTGCCGAGGTGACCGGTGGGCCATACGTGGTAGGCGGCAAGCCGACCGGTGTCGCTGAGTACGTTGGCGATGCGGCGCGACATGCGTTCGGGCAAGAGACGATCGCACGAGCCCGCGATCACCGTCGTCGGCACGGTGAGGTGTGCGGCGGCGCCGGTGAGATCCATGTCGGCGAGCGCGGCGGCGTGCCTGCCGCGGGTGAAGGGGCGACAGGACCGCACGATCCCGAGCGCGAAGTTCACCTCATCCGCCGTCGCCTTCGCGGACATCATGCGCGCTTTGAACAGTGTGCGCACCGGCCAGCCTCCCGGCACCGGCACTGGGGCGGTGAGAATGGTCTCGCCGACGATCACCGGCATTCGTACGGTGGCTCCGAGCAGCGTGATCGGCCGATTCGCCAGGGTCAGCGGTTTGTTCAGCAGCGGAAGCAGGTCGGTGTCGTAGCGTATGTTGCCCGAGGTGGTGTTCAGCAGGACGACCGAGGCGGCGCGCTGGGGCACCTGCTCCGGATATCGATCGGCCCACGCCTGCAGCGTGATTCCGCCCATGCTGTGACCCACGAGCACCGCGCGCTGTCCGGGGCGGAGTGTGGCGTCCAGAACGGCCGACAGGTCCTCGGCCAGTGTCTGCTTGCTCGGGACGAGACTGCCGAGTTCGCTGGCACCGTGCCCGCGCTGGTCGTAGCAGACCACCCGATACCGGTCGGCGAAGGCGTTGATCTGGGGATTCCAGTATTCGATACTGCAACTCCAGCCATGGATCAAGACGATGACGTCACCGTCGGCTGGACCGTAGGCGTGCACCCGCAGGCGGGCGCCGTCCGAGGTGGTGACCGGAATGACCGCACACGGGGCGGTGGGGGCGTTCAATGACGTGGTCCGGTAAGTGCGAGATCGCAATCCGGCGCGGTATGCGGCAGTCAGCGCGCCATTACGCGCGTCGGCCAGCGTCCTCATCGACTTCACCAGCATCGAGCACTCCTTTGTGTCCACCGCCACACTACGTCGCAAGCTCGGGTGCTTGCTAGTGCAAGCACCCGTGGGTGGAATCCTGGTCTATACCTGGATACCCCGAAATCAATCCGGTCAAAGATCGAATCGGGAACCTCGGTGCGGGAGGAGTGCTGCCCCGCCGATATGCGGCGCGACATGGTCGAGACGGCTATCGCCGTGGGTCAACTCGCCGGGTAGTGCGCTGCGACGATATCGGGCATCACCAGGCAGACTTCATCGTTGGGATGGAAATCGCCGGGCACGTCCCGACGATTGGGGACGCGAACGAAGACGACCAGCGACGATCCATCGCCGGGGTCGATCTCCACCGCGACGGTTCGCGCGGTGTCGTCGACCGCGTGATCACCGTCCTGGGGTGTACACCAGTGGCCCACCTGCCCGTACTGGAGCTTGCGAGCCGCACTGATCCCGAATCCGTCGAGCCAGGTACCACCAGCGGCATCCACATCGACAAATTTTACGCTGCCAGCGAAAACGGCGGATGCTTTCGATCTTGTCAGAGGCTGGAGCCACGACCGTGGCGTGGCCACCGACGCAATCGGTTTCGCGTCACCGATGCCCGCGCAGCGCAGGCGCGATGTCGCGCCGCCTGGTTCCTGACCCAGCCCCTCGGTTCGTCGGCGCCGGACGTGGCGGGGCCACAGGAGCGGACCGGGAACCCGAACGCGGTGGCGGACCCGCATCGCGATCCAGGTTCATGGCAGGGCGTGCGAGCGTGGCGGCACCGACCGGCCCGCGGTTACGGTTGATCCTGTGGAATTCGCGCATACTGTCCCCGGCCCCGCGGCCGATCCGAAGACGGAATCGAGGTCCGGGTGGCGCGGCGTGGCAGTGCCATTGCTGGTCGCGGGTGCCGGGGTAGGGATCGGCATGCTGCTGCACCTGCGGGATCCCCATGTCGACGGTTCGTACGGAACCTGTCCGGTCTACGCGCTGACCGGCTGGTATTGCCCTGGCTGCGGTGGCATGCGTGCGGTGCACAACCTCACCGACGGGCAACTCGTCGATGCGCTGCATAGCAATCTGCTGGCGATTCCGCTGGTTCTCGCGTTTGTGCTGTGGGTGGGGGACTGGACCATCCGGGCGTGGCATGGTCGGTCGATGCGGCTGCCCACTATCAGCCGCACCACGATGTGGACGTTCTTCGCGCTGCTGACGGTCTACACCGTGCTGCGCAATACGCCGTGGGGAACGCTGTTGACCCCGGTCTAGCGGCACCCGCGAATTCCGCACCGCACCAATGCTCGACCGAATTCGGCGGGCCCGCGCGATCCGCCCTGTCGTGGACCCGGCAAGCTGCCACTATGAGCGATTCACTGAAGGACAGGGTGCGGGCGAAGTTGCTGCGCCAGCTCGAAGAGGATGGCACTCCCGACTCCGAGCACGACGACCCACGGCAGATCGCCGTCGAAACCGATCTGGACACGCTGGCCAACGTCGCCGACGACGACCCGCTGGTCGAAGAACTCGCCGTGCGTTATCTGGTGTTCTGATCAGCCGGCTACCCGCCGCCGTACGGCGGCAGCTGGGGTAACGGCTCGGCGAGTAGCCAGGAATCCCAGAGCGGGCGTAGCGGCATCAGGCTGTAGTGCCCGGCCAGATCAGTGAATTCCTCCGTGGTCACCAGAGCGTGGCGATAGCGCATCGTCCACTCCCGTAGCAGCTCGAAGAACGCGGTATCGCCCAGTTCCAGCCGCAATGCGTGCAAGGTCAGCGCGCCACGCTTGTACACGCGGTCATCGAACATTCGCAGCGGTCCCGGGTCGCCGACCACGATGTCCTGCGGCTCGCGCGCCAAATTGTGCCGCGCGGCCCTGGCCAACTGATCGGCGCTCGGTCCGCCCGCCGCCTCCGACCAGATCCACTCCGCGTAACAGGCGAAGCCTTCGTGCAGCCAGATGTCGCGCCACTGCCGGATGGTCAGGCTGTTTCCGAACCACTGGTGGGCCAGCTCGTGCGCGACCAGCCGCTCGGCGCCGCGACGACCGTCGCAATGGTTGGCGCCGAAGACGGAGATACCTTGCGCTTCGATCGGGATCTCCAGCTCGTCATCGGTCACCACCACGGTGTATCCCTCGAACGGGTAGGGACCGAACTTTTCGGTGAAGACCTCGAGCATCTGCGGCTGACGGGCGAAGTCGTGGTCGAAGTTGGCGCGCAACCGGGGCGGAATGACCGCCTGCATCGGCACCGAGTCGTGCGGGGGGTCGATGCGATGCTTGCGGTAGGGGCCGATCTGGATAGTCGCCAGATAGCTCGACATCGGCTCGGACTGTTCGTACACCCACGTGGTTTGGCTGGCCTTGGCCTGCTTGCGCAGCAGGATGCCGTTGGCCAGCGCGTAGTACGGCGAGTCGGTGGTGATCGAAATCCGATAGGTCGCTTTGGAACTCGGGTGGTCGTCGCAAGGAAACCAGGAGGCGGCGCCGTTGGGCTGATTGGCCACGAGCACCCCCTCGGTCAACTCCTCCCAGCCGACCTCTCCCCATGGGCCGCGCACCGGTCGTGGGATGCCGCCGTACCGCACCACCAGCGACAGCACGCCACCCGCCGGAATCCGTTGCTGCGGTGTGACCACCAGCTTGCTGTGCTGGTGGATGTATTTCGCCGCCTTGACCCCGTTGACGAACACCTTCGAGACGACCAGCGACTGAGCAAGGTCGAAGGCGAACCTCGGGCGCACGGCGGTGGTCACCGCGGTGATCGTGGCCCGGCCGGTCAGTCGGTTGCTGGCTACCTTGTAGATCAACTCGAGTTCGTACCGGGATACGCGATAGCCCCGATTGCCGTTCTGCGGTAGGTACTCATCGATGGGGGCCTCGTAGAACTTGCCCGGCATCAGCGTGCCCCGGGATCGCCTGTGAACCAGGGCGCGATCGGGTTGCCCCACCAGCGCGTCGAGGCAGGCACCGCGTCGCCGCGCATGACCAGGGACGCAGGACCGATGGTCGCGCCGTCGCCGAGGGCGGACGCGGGCAGCGCGACGCAGTGTGGACCGAGCGTTGCGCCAGCACCCAGACTGACGGCGTCCATGGCCATGATTCGATCGTGAAACAGGTGGGTCTGCACCACGCAACCGCGTTCCACGGTCGCGCCGTCGCCGAGAGTCACCAGGTCCGCCTCCGGTAGCCAATAGGACTCGCACCATACCCCGCGGCCGATCTGCGCGCCGAGACCGCGAAGCCAGAGGTTCAGCACGGGAGTTCCGGTCGCGGCGCGCGCGAACCACGGCGCGGCAACGGTTTCCACGAAGGTGTCGGAGACCTCGTTGCGCCACACGAATGAACTCCACAGCGGATGCTCCTCGGCGCGAATGCGCCCGACCAGCAGCCATTTCGCGGTTATCGCGCTCGCCCCGGCGACCGCGCCCGCGGTAAGCAGCACCAGTCCGCTCAGTAGCCCGGCGGCCAGGTGGCCGAGGGCCTGCGCGAGCCAGGCCAGGGTGAACAGCACTCCGAGGCCGATGGCGAAGGTGACCAGAACCGGGATCAAGCGGCAGGTTTCGATGATGCCGCGGGCGACCCGCAGCCGCGCGGGCGGGTTGAACGTGCGCGCGGCGTCGGTGTTCTCCGTCGCGCGTCGTAGCCGGACCGGTGGGCTGCCCAGCCAGGACGAGCCTGCCTTCGCCTTGGATGGCGCCGCCGACAACACCGCCACCAGTCCGTTCTTCGGAACTCGGCGGCCAGGCGCGGTCATCCCGGAGTTGCCGAGGAAGGCGCGCTTGCCGACTTTCGCCTCACCGATGCGCAGCCAGCCACCGCCGAGTTCGTAGCTGGCGATCATGGTGTCGTCCGCGAGGAACGCCCCGTCGGCGACCGTGGTGAATTTCGGTAGCAGCAGCACCGTGGACACCTCGACGCTCTTGCCGATCTTCGCGCCGAGCAAACGCAGCCACAGCGGCGTGAGCAGGCTCGCGTACAGCGGAAACAGGAATGTGCGCGCGGAATCGAGCAGCCGCTCGGTAGCCCAGGCCTGCCAGCCGACGCGGCTACGCACCGGGTGATACCCCTCGGCCAGGCCGATACCGAGCAGTCGGACGGCGATGATGGTCGCCGCCGCGTAGACGCCGAGGCTGAGCAGGGTCGCGATCGGCAGAATCGCGAAGGCGCGCACCGAACCGTCCGCCAAGGTACGGGTATCCCGGATGAACCAGGCGATGAACGCACCGCCCGCGCCGAGGCCGAGGATCGGCACCGCGGCCAGCAGTACCGACGTGACGCCGAAGATGCCGACCCAATGCGCGGCGCGGTCCGGCGTGGTCGGCGGCCAGCGATGCCGGGCCCTACCGACCTTCACGGCGGGCGAGCCGGCCCACTCCTGTTCGGCTTTCACCTTGCCCGACACCGCCGAGCCGGGTGCGATCTCGGCGTTCTTACCGATCTTCGTGCCGGGCAACAGGATCGATCGGGAACCGACGACCGCGCCTGGGCCGATGACGATCGGACCGAGATGGACCACATCGCCATCGATCCAGTAACCGGACAGGTCGACTTCCGGTTCCACGCTGCATCCGTCGCCGAGTTGGAGCATGCCGGTCACCGGTGGAAGGGTGTGCAGGTCTACGCCTTTGCCGATCGTCGCGCCGAGCGCACGCGCGAACGGCACCATCCACGGCGCGCCGGAGAGATTCTCGGCGCCGCTGGCCTCCGACAGCCGGACCGCCGCCCAGAGCCGCAGATGGACCGAGCCGCCCCGACGATAACGGCCGGGTCGGACGCCACGCAGCAGCAGCCGGGCGCCGCCCACACAGATCGCCATGCGGCCGGGCGGCGAGATGAACAGCAGGAACGCCGCCAGCGTCCACCACCAGGACAGCTGCGGCAGCCAGGGCAGCGAGTCGGACCAGCCCGCGATGTTGCCGACGATCGCGAGCCAGGTGAGCCACTGCAGACCGGTGAGGGTGGTCAGCGGGACGGTGGCCAATACCTGCGCTGTCTGAGCGAGTAGCGGTGTCGGGCGTACGACGCGCTCCGCGACGGCGACCGCGGGTGTGGTCTGCTCGAGCAGCTCGACGAGCGCACCGAGGCGAGGATGGTCATAGAGGTCGGCAACGGTGACCTGGGGATACCGTTCGCGCAGGGCGGTGACCAACTGGGCCGCCGCGAGCGAGCCGCCACCCAGGTCGAAGAAGTCTGTGTCGAGGTCGCCGACCTCGGCCCCGAGAACCGAATCCCACAGCCCGGCGACCCAGTGAGCGGTACCGGTCAGGTCGTTGTCGTCATCGTTGTCGTCAGCGTTGGGCAACGGCCACGGCAGTGCGTCGCGATCGACCTTGCCGGAGGTCCGGGTGGGTAACTCGTCGACCACGACGAGTCTCGGGACCAGTGCGGCCGGAAGCTGTTCGGTGAGTACGGCTCGGGCGGCTTTGCCGTCGAAGTCCGATCCTGGCCCGGTCAGGTAGCCGACCAGGAGCTGGTTGCCCGCCTTGGTGGTGCGGATCGCGGCGGCGGCGCCGGTGACGCCGGGCAGATGCTGCAACGCGCTGTCGATCTCGCCGAGTTCGATTCGGCGGCCGCCGAGTTTGATCTGATCGTCGGCGCGGCCGAGAAAGACGAGCCCGGCGCTGTCGTTGCGGACCAGGTCGCCGCTGCGGTAGGCGCGATCCCAACCGACCGACGGTAGCGCGGCATACTTCTGCGCATCCTTGGCCGGATCGAGATAGCGCGCCAGGCCGACGCCGCCGATGACCAGCTCGCCGGATTCGCCCTCCGCCACGGGGTTTCCCGACGCGTCCACGACGACCAGGTCCCAGCCGTTGAGCGGCAGCCCGATCCGAATCGGCCACCGACCGTTCAACAGCGCCGCACAGGCGACCACCGTTGTCTCGGTGGGGCCGTAGGTGTTCCACACCTCTCGGGGCGAATCACCGCTGCCAACCAGGCGTTCGGCGAGTTCGGGCGGGACGGCCTCGCCGCCGAAGATCAACAGACGCACCGCGTCCAGCGCCTCGACCGGCCAGGTTGCGGCCAGCGTCGGTACGGTCGAAACGATGCTGATCTCCCGCCGGAGCAGCCAGGGGCCGAGATCGGCGCCGGTGCGGACCAGTTCACGCGGGGCGGGCACAAGGCAGGCGCCGTTGCGCCAGGCCAGCCACATTTCCTCGCAGGAGGCGTCGAACGCTACCGAGAGACCGGCGAGGACCCGGTCACCCGGACCGATCGGTGCGCCGCGCAGGAACAGCTCGGCTTCGGCGTCGACGAACGCGGCGGCGTTGCGGTGGGTGACCGCAACGCCTTTCGGTGTTCCGGTGGAGCCCGAGGTGAAGATGATCCATGCGTCGTCGCCGGGGGCGGGCAGCGTGGTCCAGCTGTCCTCGCGCGCGGTCTGTTCCGCGGCCCGGATGCCCGCCGCCGTGGTCTCGATGCCCTCGGTGGTCACGATCGCGGTGACTCCCGCTTCGCGGAAGACCAGTTGGGCGCGCTCGTCCGGGTCGTCGGCGTCGACCGGCACATAGGCGGCGCCGGTGTACAAGACGGCGAGGATGGTGACATAGAGTCCGCGGGCGCCCGACGGCATCCGCACGCCTACCCGGTCGCCCGCGCGCACGCCCGCTGTGGCGAGCCTTGCCATGATCTTCTCGATCTCGACGACCAACTCGAGGTAGGACAGCACCACCTGACCGTCGTCGATGGCGGGGGCGTCGGGGTATGCGAGCGCCGTGGCGGTCAGGATGTCGACGAGCGTGCGGACCTCGCAAGCATGGTCGCCCCGCAGCAGCGGGCTCGCCGTCGCGTCAACCTGTGGCTGGAGCATGGCGCTCTGCCCACCTCCCATCGACCTGCCTCGCACTTCCGGTAGTTGTGTCATAGCGGGGTTACCAAAGGGCAAACACCACGGTGGCCAGTTGTCCACGGTACCCGCGGTTGTTGTCGTCGGTAGTTCACCGAACCGGTCGTGGGACCGTCTGGTGCCGTGTGCGGTCGGATCGAGTTTCGACCCGCGCGGCCCGGTAAACGCCTGGTCGCCGCAGTTCACGTAGAGTTTGCCGAATGATCGCTGGATGTGTGGACAGCGCACCCGATTCCGCCTCGATCGCCGCCGCGCGGCGGCGATCGAGGTCGGTTGCCCCGCGAACAGCGCGCGCCGCACGTCGATGGCGAACCCAGTTGACAGTTCGGGGGCGCGTCTGCCAATCTCGGGTCAGGTCATGAGTGCCAGCGTGAAGCCCCGGCTTGCTGGCCGGCAACCCTCCTCCGCGGTGGGGTGCTCCGGGTGACGACCGGGCCGACGCCTGACTGGGTGCGGCAAGCGCGGACTCGACGAACACGATCGCGGGTCCCAGAGCCGACGGGATTTACGTGATGACCTCTGCTGTCGACAACACTTGTGCCGCACTCGCCCGGGTCTCCGGTGACGACCTCCAGGTGCCGCTAGTGCAGGGCGGGACGACCACCTACGCCAACTTCGACTACGCGGCGAGCGCGCCCGCGCTGGCGCAGGTCACCGATCGGGTGCAGCAGCTGCTGCCGTTCTACGCGAGTGTGCACCGCGGCGCGGGCTACGCCTCGCGGATCACCACCGAGTGCTATGAGGCTGCTCGCGGTTCGGTGACCAGGTTCCTCGACGCTGCCGACGATCAGGTCGTGGTATTCACCCGCAATACGACCGACTCGCTGAACCTGCTCGCCGCGTGCGTTCCCGGCGAGACGGTGGTGTTGGACATCGAGCACCACGCCAATTTCCTGCCCTGGACCGAACACGGCCGCCGCGTCGTTCGGGCCGCCGACACCGTCGAAGAGACCATCGGCAGGCTGGTCGCCGAGCTGTGCAGCAGGCCGGCCGCGTTGCTCGCGGTGACGGGCGCGTCCAACGTGACCGGTGAGGTGCTTCCGCTGGACCGGCTGGCCATCATCGCGCACCAGTGCGGTGCCCGGATTCTGGTCGACGCAGCGCAGTTGGCGCCGCACCGGCGAATCAGTCTGCGCGAGAGCAGCATCGACTATCTGGCTTTTTCCGGACACAAGCTGTACGCGCCGTTCGGGGCGGGTGTGCTGGTCGGCCGCCGCGACTGGCTCGATGCGGCCGAACCGTACCTGGCCGGAGGCGGGGCGGTGCTCGAGGTGAGTGCGACCCGCGCCGAGTGGGCTTCGGCTCCACAGCGGCACGAGGCGGGATCGCCGAACGTTCTCGGCGCCGCCGCGCTGGCTGCCGCCTGTGACACGTTCTGCACGATCGACGCCGAAACCCTTGCCGCCCAAGAGGATCGGCTCGCCGACCGCCTCCGCGACGGCCTTGCCGCGATCGATGGTGTGCGCTTGCTGCGTATCTGGACCGATAGTCCCGACGTTGTCGGCATTGTCGCTTTCACCCTGGACGGATTCGTGCCAGGCCACGTCGCCGCCTACCTCTCCGCCGAACACGGTATCGGTGTCCGGGACGGACGCTTCTGCGCGCACCCACTGCTCACCCGCCTCGGGCTGGATGGGGCCCTGCGCGCCAGCATCGGTCTCGGTACCACCGCCGCCGATGTGGATCGGCTCGTCGGGGCCGTCGCCGCTCTCGTTCGCACCGGCCCTGCCTGGGAGTACGCCGCCACCAACGGTTTGTGGAACCCCACCCCCGAAACGCGCCCCTTCCGCTCCACCGCCCCTGCCGGCGCCGCCCCCTGCCTGATCGGCTGAGGGCCGCGGTGTCCCGATCAGGGCAATGCGAGCGGATATTCTCGGCGTACTGAAGTACCCGACCTCGAGGTGGACGCATGAGCACGCTCCCTGCCTGGGCCGTCGACCCGGGTGCGCTTCTGATCACCGAGGAGGGCTACGCGGCTCTTCCGGACGACATCCAACGGCAGATCGAGGTGGTCGACGGCCACGTAATCGTATGCCGCGGCGGAACCTTCCAGCACAATAACGTCGAATAACGTCGCCCGGCGACTGGCGAATGCCCTGGAGCGGGCAAGCCCGGCCGAGCCGTGCACCGGCGTCGTCACCGATTTCGAGATGCACTACCTCCGGAGTCGCCCGGCGAGCCCCGGGTTCTCGTTCCGCCGTCCGGATGTCGCGCTACATCGCCGCATCGAGGGTGACCGGAAGTTGACGACCGCGGACGTACTGCTGGTGGTCGAGGTGGTCTCGTCGGGATCCGAGTACGCCGACTCGGTGGACAAGTGTGCGGAATACGCGAACGAGGGAATTCCGATTTACCTGATCGCGCACTTGGACGCCGATCGAAAAGTGAAGATTATCCAGGAATACCGCCTGGATTGGGCCAGTCGCAGTTACCGGCTTTCGGAAACGCATCAGGACGTGCTCGGACTGACCGACCCATTTCCGGTCGAGGTCGACTTCGCCGCCTTGGACGGCGCCTGAGTCGGTCAGTCACCCAGCGACGTCGGGCGGTAATAGCGCCCGTCGTAGTAGAGCAGCGGGGCGGCGGCGGGCTTCTGATCGGTGTTGTCGTGCACTCGGGTGACCAGGCCGGCGACCACGGTGTGGTCGCCGATGGGGATGAGTCGGTGCACGGTGGCGCGCAACCAGATGGGAGTGCCGTGCAGGACCGGTTCGCCGGTGTCCAGCGTGGTCCACAGCGAGTGGTCGCTGAAGCGCTCGTCGGCGTTGCTGGAAAAGCGGTGGGCCAGGTGCTGCTGGTGTTCGCCCAGGAAGTGAATGACCACGGACTCGGCGTCCAGCAGTGCGGACAGGCTGGAGGAGGTGTGTGCGATGTTGAACGAGACCAGCGGGGGCGCCAGTGACAGCGAGGCGAACGACGTCGCGGTGAAGCCGATCGGCCCCCGCGGCGAGGACAGTGTGACGACGGTGACGCCCGCGGGGTAGTGGCGCATGGAGGTGCGGTACTGCTCAGCGGTGATTCCGCTCAGATCATCGGGGATCCGGAATTCCGTCTCGGGCCGGGGTGCTTCGGTCACATGACGAAACTACGCGTGGACCAGGCGTGGTGGGCCGAGTACATGGTCGTTCGGTGTCGCGGCCCGCTCGCCGACTCAATCCATGTCGATCGCGAGGCCCGCGGTGATCCGCACCAATTCGCGGAACGACGTGCGGAAAATGGTGTTCGGATGCCCGCCGGCGGCCCAGACCTCGCGGTGCGCGGACAGCGCGTTGTCCACCCAGGTCGGCAGGTTGGTCGGATGGCCGACCGGTGCGACTCCGCCGATCGGCTGTCCGGTGACCGCACGGACCAGGTCTGCGGGCGCGCGAGTCAGCTTTCCTTCCAGGCGCGCGCCGGTGTTCGACACGTCGACCTGGTGTGCGCCGGAGACCAGCAACAGCACCGGTTCGTCATCGAGCAGAAAAACCAGCGATTTCGTGATGGCCCCCACATCGACGCCGAGCGCCCGCGCCGCGTCGAGGGCGGTATGCGTCGGCGTGGACTGGGTGAGAATGAGGCCGTGATGCCCACGGGCGATGAGGGTGTCCGCGACCCGGCAGGCTACCGGTGACAACAACGACCTGCGCATGGAACCAGGGTAGAGCGATTGCGTGCGGTCCGTCGGGTGAGCCGGAATGCCGATCAGTAATCCGGGTAGCCCTCGACCGGACCGAGCATTCCCCCGATCCGGGTGCGGGTGATTCGTGCGAGCTCGGTCAGGTTGTGCTCCGAGACCCGTTCGTGCACAACCGCTTCGAAGGCGTGGTCGATGTCCCGCTGGGACAGTGCGAGCAGTTCGACGTCGGCCTTGCTCAACAGCGCGTCTCGGTTGGCGTAGGGACGGGCGTCGGCCAGCGTCGCCGCCCACGTCACATTGCTGCAGCACTCGTAGAGCGCGTGCACCGCGCGACCGCGCGATATCTCGTTGAACCGGTCGAGACCGATTCCCTGGTGCAGCAGCATGGTCGTCTCCGAACCTCAGAATCGCGGTGTTTTGACATGACCATGATCCGTCGCGCCGTGAACCTGGAACCAGTGCGTTGCTACGAATTTGCGCAGGATTTACACGCTCCGCGGTCTTCTTGGCGAGTTCGATACGACGGACGGTCCCGGTGGCCGGGGTACCGGTGCCGCGCCGTCTCGATACGCTGTACGAATGACTGACTGGCAGGCTTTCACCGTTGAAGCGAAGGATCACGTCGCGCAGGTCACGTTGCTCGGTCCCGGCAAGGGGAACGCGATGGGCCCGGATTTCTGGCGGGAGTTGCCGGAGGTGTTCCACGCGCTCGACGCCGACCCCGGGGTTCGCGCGGTTGTGTTGACCGGATCGGGCAAGAACTTCTCTTACGGGCTCGACCTGCCCGCGATGAGCGGCACGTTCGGGCCGGTGCTCGCCGACCGGGCTCTGGCCGAGCCACGCACCGCCTTGCTGCGCGACGTGCGCACGATGCAAGCGGCGGTCACGGCGGTCGCGGACTGCCGCAAGCCGGTGATCGCGGCGGTGTCCGGCTGGTGCATCGGTGGCGGCCTCGACCTGATCGCGGCCGCCGACGTCCGCTACGCGAGCGCGGACGCCAAGTTCAGCTTGCGGGAGGCCAAGGTCGCGATCGTTGCCGATATCGGGTCGCTGCATCGGCTGCCCGGCATCATCGGGGAGGGGCACTTGCGCGAGCTCGCCTACACCGCCAAGGACATCGACGCCGTGCGCGCGGAGAAGATCGGTTTGGTCAACGACGTCTTCCCGGACCAGGAAGCGGTACTGGACGCGGCGCACGCGACCGCGCGCGAGATCGCGGCGAACCCACCGCTGGTGGTGCAGGGCGTCAAGGATGTGCTGGATCAGCGGCGTAAGGACGAGGTCGCCGCCGGCCTGCGCTACGTCTCCGCCTGGAATGCCGCGTTCCTTCCCTCCGAGGACCTCACCGAGGCGATCAAGGCCGTGTTCGAGAAGCGCGCGCCAGAATTCAAGGGCCAGTAAGCCGTCTGCAGAGTTGCCCCGGAACTGACCCCCTCGCATACTTGCGTCGCGCAACTAATTGATGGATGCAAATAAAGGTGTGATGACGTGGATGCTGTGGATGATCAGTCGATCGACACGATCGCTGCTCAACTCATCCGGTTGGGTCGGATCCGTGACCGCACGGCGGCACAGCTCAGCGGGCTGACCAAGGGGGGTCTCGACCCGGCCGCATTCGAGACCCTCTTCCGGCTGCTGTGCGACGGGCCGATGCGCTCGGGAGCGCTGGCCGAAGCGCTGTACTCCGACGCGTCGACGATCAGCCGTCAGGTCGCCCAGCTGGTCGAACGTCGGCTGGTCGAGCGGCTGGCCGACCCGGCCGACGGCCGCGCCACCGTGCTCGCCGTGACCGATCACGGTCGCGCGGTCGCCGAACAGATCCGTCGCCGCCGCACCGAGAGCCTCGCCACGGTGCTGGCGGCCTGGACTCCGGAGTCCACAGCGGCCTTCGCCGATCTGCTGCGGCAGTTCGTCGACGATTTCGAGCTCGCCCGCCCCGGAATGGTGGCCGCGATGCGCCGCCGTTGGGCCGACCCCACCCGGACGGAGCACGACTCATGACCGGGTCGGACACCACGCCGGCGCCTGCCGCTTTCACCCATCGCCAGATCCTGGCGATCCTCGGCGGCCTGATGCTGGGCCTGCTGCTGGCCGCGCTGGACCAGACGATCGTGTCGACCGCAATCCGCACCATCGCCGACGACCTCGACGGCTACGCGTTGCAGGCGTGGGCCACCACCGCCTACCTGATCACCGCGACGTTGGCGACACCGCTGTAGGGCAAGTTGTCCGACATGTACGGCCGCAAGCCGTTCTTCATGGCGGCCATCGCGATTTCGTGCTCGGCTCGCTGCTGTGCAGTTTCGCGGAGTCGATGTACCAGCTCGCGGCGTTCCGCGCGTTTCAGGGGCTCGGTGCCGGCGGGCTGATGTCGCTGGCGCTGACCATCATCGGCGATATCGTCGCGCCGCGCGAGCGAGCCAAGTACCAGGGTTACTTCCTCGCGGTGTTCGGCACCTCGAGCGTGATCGGCCCGGTGCTCGGCGGCCTGTTCGCGGGGCAGGACAGCATCCTCGGCGTGAGCGGCTGGCGCTGGGTATTCCTGGTGAACGTGCCGATCGGCCTGATCGCCCTCGCGGTCGTGTCCCGAGTGCTGACATTGCCGGAACGAGCACGGTCCACCGACCGGGTGGACTGGTGGGGCACGGTGGTTTTGGCGATCGGTCTTGTCCCGCTGCTCATCGTCGCCGAACAGGGGCGTGTGTGGGCTGGGACAGTGAGCGGTCGGTCGCCTGCTATCTGATCGGTGGCGCTCGGTGTCCTCGGCTTCGTTCTGGTGGAGAAGAGGTTGGGGGACGCGGCGCTGATCCCGCTACGGATCTTCGGTAACACGACGTTCGCGCTCGGCGTGGTGATCTCGTTCGTGGTCGGTGCGGCGATGTTCGGCGGCATCTCGCTGCTGCCGCAGTATCTGCAGGTGGTGCGCGGCGCAGGCCCGACGCTGGCCGGTCTGGAGATGCTGCCGATGGTGCTCGGACTGATGACGGGCTCGGTCGTTTCTGGCCAGCTGATCTCGCGTACCGGACGCTACCGTGCTTTCCCGCTGATCGGTGCGACGATGCTGACGCTCGGACTGTTCCTGCTGCACTACCTGGACGCCGACAGCCCACTGTGGCTGGTCATGATCTTCATGGTGTGTACCGGCTTCGGGCTCGGCAATCTCATGCAGCCGCTGACCCTGGCGCTGCAGAACGCGTTGCCGCCCAAGGACATGGGCGTATCGACCGCGGCCGCCACTTTCTTCCGGCAGATCGGTGGCACGCTCGGCGTAGCGGTGTTCCTTTCGATCCTTTTCGCGCAGCTGACCGCGAACATTTCCGCCGAGATGCGGTCGGCGGCCACCGACCCGACCTTCCAGTACGCCGTGCTCGCGGGCGCGCGCAGCGCGAACCCCGCTGATGCCGCACTGTCCAAAGGGCTACTGGCGCAAGACACTTCGGCGGCCGGGGAGGTACTGCACGACAGCTCGATCATCCAGGAGCTGAACCCGGATCTGGCTCGGCCGTTCGAGGTCGGTTTCGCCGAGTCGATGTCCACGGTGTTCCTGTCGGCGACCGGTGTCGCGCTGCTCGCGCTGATTCTGGTGGTGTTCTGGCGGGAGGTGCCGTTGCGCAAGGTCGGTGGGATCCAGGCGGCGAACGATGATGCCGACACGGGGCAGGACGGCGAGGTCGAAAGCTGATCGAGAGCGGTCGGGCGCGGTGCGCCCGGAAACGCCGGCGCGGGGTAGCCGGAAAGTACCGGACTACCCCGCCGCGCAGTTCGGGACGGTCAGTGTCCGCCGTGCTCCTTCAGCCGTTGGATCGATGCCTCGACCTCGGCCTCGGCCTCGGCGCGGCCCACCCACTCCGAGCCCTTGACGAATTTGCCGGGCTCGAGGTCCTTGTAGCGCTCGAAGAAGTGCTTGATCGCGGCCAGTTCGAACTCCGGGACGTCCTTCAGATCCTGGATGTGATCCCAGCGCGGGTCGCCCGCGGGCACGCACAGGATCTTGTCGTCACCGCCTGCCTCGTCGGTCATCTTGTACATCGCGACCGGACGGGCCTCCACGATCACGCCGGGGAACACCGAGTCGGGCAGCAGGACCAGCGCGTCCAACGGGTCGCCGTCTTCGCCGAGGGTGTTCTCGATGTAACCGTAGTCGGCGGGATAGACCATGGACGTGTACAGGAACCGGTCGAGCCGGACCCGCCCGGTTTCGTGATCGACCTCGTACTTGTTACGGGAACCTTTGGGGATCTCGATAGTGACGTCGAACTCCACGCCATCTCCTTCAATGCATCGGTGCCGAGTCCCGACGACTCGACTTCTCATCGGCGGCTGTCGACTCGGCCGCTGTGGAGTGTGCCGACTCGCCAGGTTGTTCGGGGGAACAGTTGCGCAACGAGGATAGTGTGATCGGCGGGGACATGGGTGCGGCAGGCGGCTGCCGCGGAAATCAGGAGAGCAACGTCGACGTGTCTGGTCGGAACAAGAACATCGGTGGGCTGGCCGCCCGGCGGCGACGGAAGACCTGGATCGCAGGAGCGACCGTGTTGGCGGTGGTGCTCGGGGGCGGCATCGGGGCGTTACTCGCGCTGCGGCCGTGGACCGACGAGTTCCGCCACGGCGGGCTGACCATTTCCGCGCCGCCCGCGGCGGTCGAGTCGTCTCCACAAGTCGGCCCGGCCCGCTCGAACGCGCCCGCACCGAGCCCCGCGGGTATCGCGGCCGCGCTCGCCCCCGTGGTCGGCAACCCGGACCTCGGCGTGTTCGCGGGCCAGGTGACCGATGCCGCCAGCGCTACGGTGCTGTGGAGTGGTGACGCGAACACGCCGATGATCCCGTCGTCGACAGCCAAGATCCTCACGACCGCGGCCGCGCTGCTGGCGCTGCCCGCCGATCACCGGGTGACCACTGCGGTGGTCACCGGATCGGCGCCGAACGAGTTGGTGCTGGTCGGTGGTGGCGATCCGACGCTCACCGCGGAGCCCGACGGCAAGGGCTACTACCCGAACGGCCCACGGCTGTCCGATCTGGTGGCGCAGATCAGGTCCGCGGGCCGCCCGGTGGACACGATCGTGGTCGACACTTCCGCCTACGAGGGCCCGACCATGGCGCAAGGGTGGGACCCGGTCGACATCGGTGACGGGTCTATCGCTCCGATGGAGTCGGTGATGATCGACGGTGGCCGCCTGCAGCCGCTCGTGGAATACTCCCCGCGCACCGTGACGCCCGCCTTGGATGCCGGGCGGCGACTGGCCGGTGACCTTGGTCTCGACCCGGCCCGGGTCAGGGTGGGGACCGCACCGCCCGGCGCGGCCGAGGTCGCGAGCGTGCGGTCGGCGCCCCTGCGCGACCGACTGCACGACACGATGGTTCATTCCGACAATGTGCTCGCAGAGGCGATCGGCCGGGAGATCGCGCAGGCGACCGGCGGCGAGGCGTCGTTCAGCGGCGCGGTCGCCGCGACGAGCGCGGCGCTGAGCAAAGCCGGATTCGACCTGACCGGTCTGGTCATGCACGACAGCAGCGGGCTCTCGGTCGACGATCGGACTCCCGCGCGGTTGCTCGATCGGATCATCGCGACCGCGGCCGAGCCGAACGGCGCCACCGCGGTGCAACCGGTCGGTACAAAGGCCAAGCCGCAGAGCGACCGGCTCGCGATCACGCTGGCCCCGCTGCTCGACGACCTGCCGGTCGCCGGCGGCACGGGCTCGCTGACCAGCCGTTATGTCACCCAGAATCGCAATGGCGCCGGGTGGGTGCGCGCCAAGACCGGAACTCTGTCGGTGTCCAGCGCGTTGGTCGGATATGTGCTGGACGCCGATGGGCGGGTGCTGACCTTCGCTCTGATGTCGAACGATAGGCCGCCGGAGGCGAGCAGGCCCGCGCTGGACGCGATCGCAAGCACGTTGCGTAACTGTGGATGCTCATGACGGGTGGATGATCATGGACCAAGAAGGTTCCGACACAGCCGAATCCGGTCCCGTGGCCGCGCTGGAGCGGCACAAGGGACGGTCGGTGCTGTCCGGGGTGATCGACTGGCAAGTGGCCGCGAAAACCGGCTCGGCGCTGGTGCCCTCGGGGCCGCGCACCTCGCGCTATTCGGCCGAGCGGGTTGTCGCGGAACTGGCGGTCGCCTCCGAACGCGCCGAAGGACCTGTCCGTGCGGTGACCGGGCTACTGGACGACCGACCGGTGCCCACTGCCAGGATCGTCGACCGACCCGGCTGGATCGGGGCCGCCGCCGACTCCATGGCCCAGCTCACCGGAAGCGACACGGCGTCGGCCACCCGCAAGCGGTTTGCGGGCAAACCAGCGGGTGTGCAGGCGGGCGCGATGCTCGCCTTCCTGTCCACCGCGATCCTCGGCCAGTACGACCCGTTCACCGGGCCGGACGGCACGCTGCTGCTGGTCGCGCCGAACATCGTGGCCGTGGAGCGCGCGCTCGGAGTGTCGCCGAGCGATTTTCGACTCTGGGTCTGTCTTCACGAGGTGACCCATCGGGTGCAGTTCTCCTCGGCGCCTTGGCTTGCCGAGTACATGCGCGCCAATGTCGAGGTGCTCGGCGAAGTGGGTGACGAACCACTGACTGAGATGCTTTCTCGGCTGGTCGCCGAAGTGCGCGACCGACGCCACAGCGCTATCCCCGACGATCCGGCGGCGCGCGGCGTAGTCGGCCTGCTGCGCGCCACTCAGGCGCCGCCGCAGCGCGAGGCGCTGGATCGCCTGCTCATGCTGGGCACGCTGTTGGAAGGGCACGCCGATCACGTCATGGACGCGGTCGGTCCGTCGGTCGTCCCGTCGGTCGAGCAGATCCGAACCGCCTTCGATCAGCGGCGCAAGCGTCCGACAAACCCGGTGCAGCGGATCCTGCGCGCCTTACTCGGTGTGGATGCGAAGGTCGCGCAGTACGTGCGTGGCAAGGCCTTCGTGGACGAGGTGGTCGGCAGCGTCGGCATGGCCCGGTTCAACACCGTGTGGACCGATGCCGAGACGCTGCCCAGGGTCGACGAGATCGAGGATCCGCAGCGCTGGATCGGCCGGGTACTGGGGTAGCGGCAGGTAGCAGGGCCGCTGAGCAGGATTCCCCGAACGCCTTCGCCGAAGTCGAGCGGAGGCAGGGTCATACGGCATCGCCGAGTGCGGGTACTCGGGGCGCCGGCCGGTCGGTAGGCTTCGGCGCATGGGTCGTGCGCCAGGAACCACACCCGGGCGCTTCGGATCGGAGGCCGGGTCGACGGGATCGGCGCCGCGGTCGGCCCGTAGTGCGGAAGGCGTCAGCCGCCTGCCCGAGACCGCGGCGGTGCTCGCGGTGCGCAGGGCGGTGCGCGATTGGCTGACCCGGTTCGGACCGGACGATCCCGACCCGCCCGTGGTCGCGGTGGCGCTGTCGGGCGGGGCCGATTCGTTGGCACTCACGGCTGCGGCCGTCGTCGAGGCCGCCGCGGTCGACGCGCTGGTGGTCGATCACCGATTGCAGCCGGCTTCCGCCGCGGTCGCCGCCGAAGCCGCGGCGCGGGCACTGGCTCTGGGGTGTCGGTCAGCACGAGTGCTCGCGGTCGACGTCGGCACCGACGGAGGCGTGGAGGCGGCCGCGCGCCGGGCCCGATACGCCGCACTGGACGCGGCGCGCGACGGACTGCCGGTGCTGCTCGGGCACACCCTCGACGACCAGGCCGAAACGGTCTTGCTCGGGCTGGCCCGCGGGTCGGGTGGCCGCTCGATCCATGGGATGGCGCCGTTCACCGAGCCGTGGGGCAGGCCGTTGCTCGGGGTGCGCAGGGCGACGACCGGGCAGCTGTGTGCCGACCTCGGCCTGGCGCCACATGCGGACCCGCACAACATTGCGCCGGAGTTCACCAGGGTGCGGTTGCGCACCGAGGTATTGCCGCTGCTGGAGGAGGTCCTCGGTGGTGGCGTGGCCCCGGCGTTGGCTCGCACGGCCGAACAGTTGCGCGAGGATTCGATCGTGTTGGACACGCTCGCCGACGAACTGCTGCGCGGCGCGACCGATGGCAGCATGCTCGTCGTCGAGACCCTCGCCACTGCCCCCGCGGCTCTGCGGAAACGGGCAATTCGGACATGGCTCTTGTCGGGTGGCGCGAAAGCGCTGACCAACAAGCACTTACAGGCGGTCGACGCGTTGATTACCGGATGGCGCGGTCAGGGCGGCGTCGCGGTCGGCGGCGGAAGGCCGGGCAGCAGGTTGGTCGCCGGGCGGGAACGTGGCAGGCTGACACTGCGGCTGGGTAATGACTGTCATCGGACCGATGACACATCCTGAGCCGGCCCACCGGGCTCACCACCCAGGAAGGAATTCAGCTGACGTGTACGGGGACGACATCGCGTCGGTGCTGATCACCGAGGACCAGATCGCCACGAAGACCCAGGAGCTGGCCGAACTCATCGCCAAGCGCTATCCCGCCGATGCGCCCGAGGGCGACCTACTGCTGGTCGGTGTGCTCAAGGGCGCGATTTTCTTCATGACCGATCTGGCCAAAGCCCTGCCCATTCCGACCCAGTTGGAGTTCATGGCGGTCTCCTCTTATGGCTCGTCCACCTCATCCTCCGGTGTCGTGCGCATCATGAAGGACTTGGACCGGGACATCGCGGGCCGCAATGTTCTGATCGTCGAGGACATCATCGACTCCGGGCTCACCCTGTCCTGGCTCAAGCGCAACCTGTCGACCCGCAACCCGGCGTCGCTCGAGGTGGTAACCCTGCTGCGCAAGCCGGACGCGCTGCGCACGCCGGTGGACGTCGCGCACGTCGGTTTCGACATCCCGAACGAATTCGTCGTCGGCTACGGCCTCGACTACGCGGAGCGGTACCGCGACTTGCCCTACATCGGGACCCTCGACCCCAAGGTGTACGGCGGCGCCTGAGCCTGGTCGGGCAGTATGCCGAAAATCGTTGCGGGCGAACCCGAACCGCCGCGGTAGAGCGGTCCGCCCACCAGGATCCACGCGCCGGCGCCGGGCAGCGCGGCCAAGCCGGCCAGGCACTCCAGGCTGATTCGGTGGTCGTGGTAGAGCAGTTTCGATACCGCGTACGTGTCGTCACTGCCCAGGTCCGGACCGAACGTGTCGATGCCGAGTGCGCCGCGCCGGCCGAGCCTGCCGGTGCGCAGCAACCACTGCACCGTGTCCACCGCGAAACCCGGCTGACGGCCCGCGGATTCGCCCGTGCCGACGAAATCCGCGGTGCCCCACTTGGCGTCCCAGCCGGTCCAGGCGATCACCGCGGCGCCGTCCGGGATTCGGCCGTGCCGGTTCTCCCACTGCCGTAGGTCGGCGACCGTGATCGCGTAGTCGCGATCGTCCGCGCACTGCTGCCGAACGTCGATCTTCACCGCGGGCAGCAGTAGGTCATCCAGATCCAGCTCGTCTGCGGCGAGCCCGTCGGAATGGAAGTGAATCGGTGCTCCCCAATGTGTCCCGGTGTGCTCGCCCTGCTGGAGGTAGCGCAGCTGGTAGCCATCGTTCGCGATCGTGGCGACGAGGTCGGTTCGGAATGTCGGGTCGCCCGGGTACAGCGGCGTGGTGGCCGGATCGTGTACATGCGACAGGCTCACCAGCCGCCCGAGCGGGCGCGGCGATGTCATCGCTTCCGCTGTGGAATCGCCCTGGCGAGTGCGAGCAGATCGGCCTCTAACAGCCGGAACATTCGGTAGGAGAGCACGAAGGCCAGAATGCCACCCACGCTGAGTATGCGTACCGGAACGATCACCAACTCCAGATCGGCGGCGTTCACGAACGTCGCGCTCGCCACGCCGAGCAGCGGAACCGAGGCCGCGACACCGAGATAGAAGTTTCCCCGCCTGGCCAGGGCACGCAGCTGACGCTCGTCGTCGAGGCCGATGCCGCCGCGCACCAGTAGCTGTGGATATACCGACCGCACCGAGTACACCATGATCGGGAAGAACGGATAGGCGAGCGCGATCGCCGCGCACACCACCTGCGCGGCGAAGAAATGCAGGAACGTCCCGGACGGGAGGTCCACGCCGGAAGACGCCAGTCCCAGCGGCCAGATGATGCCCGCGACCAGCCAGAAGCCGAATGGCACCCATACCGCCCAGTCACCCATCAGCAGGGTGTCGCGGCGCGCCCTGGCCAGCGTGCGCGCGGAGAACTCGTGGCCGCGGTTCAGCCGGTAACCGACGGTGAGGGGCCGTCGGGTGAGGAACAGCAGCAGCAGCGCGGCCACCGGAAACGCGATCAGATTGTTGATCAGGCCGACCGCGGCGAACTTGTGCTGGTCGGCGGTCGACATCCGATCGATGATCAAGGCCTGGTTCAACTGGATGTTATAGAAGCTCGCGAGCACGTTCGGCACACCGATACACAGCGTGGCGAACGGGAGCAGCCAGCCGCGGGCCCGGTAGGCGAGACTGCGCGGCGAGGGATCGACCAGGCCCCGCGCGCGCGGATCGAGACAGAGGTCGAGTTGCGCCGCTAGTTCGGCGCCATTGCGCCAGCGCTGTTTCGGGTCGATACGCAGGCATTCTCGCAGCACCCGGAGCAGCGCGGCCGGTGTGTCCTCGGGCAGATGCGACAGCGCCGCCGAGACGCCGCGGCGGCGCACCGCGAGCGCGCCGGCGAATGCCTCGACGGCGGCGCCGTGCTCGGCGGAAGGAGGATCGTCGAACGGTCCGGCACCGGTCAGCATTTCCCAGAGCAGCACCCCGAGCGAGTAGATGTCGCTGCTGGCGCCGGGCGTGGGCGCGGCGGGATCGAGCAGCTGTGCCAACTGCTCCGGTGAGTGGTAGCGCAGCGAATCCGCTTCTACGGCGGTATGTTTCGGAGTGGCCGTTAGCGCACCCGCTTCATGGATGGCGAAATCCGCCAGTTTGGGTATGCCCTCGGCGGTGAACAGGACGTTCGTCGGCTTGATGTCGTGATGCAGCACGCCGTGGTGCTCGGCGTAGTCCAGCGCGTCGGCGAGTCGCCTGCCCACCCAGGCCACTGTTTCGGGCCAACTCAACCGCGCGATCTCGGCACGCACACTCGAATCCGAGGGGCGGATTTCGCCCCTGGCTTCCATGGCGGCGTCCACCGCGCGCAGCAGCAGCGCACCACCATCGGTGACCGGTCCACGGCGACGCTGTTCGAGTACGCCGGAGGCGGTGCCCCCGGGCAGATACTGCATGTAGATCAAGCGGGGGAGTCGGGCGCCCACAGTGGGTACAGCCGAGATATCCGTGTGCCGCCGGGGTGTCTGCGCAATGGTCCGTTCGTCGGCGAGGCTGCCGGTGGCGGTCGCGGATCGGTTGCCAAACGGGGTCTGGATGGTGGCGGCGGGATCGTGTGGTGTCGCAATTTCGGTGTCGGAGTCGTCGGGTGCCCGCGCGATGGTGGCGGCGAGGTCGGGTGGTGTGGCGATTGTGGTGTCGGAGTTGTCTGGTGTCCGCGCGATGGTGGTGTCTGTGTTTTCGTGCATGGTCGGCGCGCCGCGGTGGCCGGTCGAACTCGAAACGGCGGGGGACTGCGTGTCATCGGCATGGAACACCAACTGGTCGAAAACCCGGACGATGTGTGGGTGGTCCAACTGCGCCATAGTGCGTGGCGCACCGGCGCGTCCCGCTGAAAACCGTACGGCGACAAGTCGTTGCATGGAACGTTGCCTGGCCAGGAAGACGCGGCCGAGTACGCCGCTGCCCAGGTCGGTGAGCAGATCGAAGTCATCGAGACGTTGCCCTGGCGCCAGGTCGGCCACCGCGGCGACGGCTTCGCTCGACTCCGCGGTCCCGATGTCCTCGGCTTCCGCGTCGGTGAATTCGGTGAGGCGCGCCCGGATCTCATCGGCCAACTCCGGATACTCGCAGAGGAACTCCGCCATCGGCAGCGGCGCGTTCCTGCGGCGTGCCAGGAATTCCTCGCACACCAGATCCACGAACTCGGGGCTGTGCTCCACCTCGGGAAATTCCTTGCGGTACTCGACGACTCGCTTGCCGAGCCCCTCCCGTTCCCAGCGCTGCCGCAGGTCGACCCGCAGCAGATCGGTGAGTACGGCCAAGCGCACCTGCGTCCCGTCGGGCACATAGTCCGTGATCTGTGGCGGGCGCCGGTCGTCCCGGATGCTGTGCTGCCAATCGGCGGCGAACCGCGCGACGGCGTCGGTGTGCGAAGTGGTCACGTATCGGTCTCCGCAGCGTTCGCTTCCGCCCGCGTCGACCGACCCGTGGACGCGCCCGATCCGGTAGCCGCCGGCGCGACCACCCGCTCCAGTGCGCGCAGATCGGCCTCCAGCGCGCGGAACAGGAGATAGGAGCCCACGAACGCGATTATCCCGCCGGCGCACAGCAGCCGCACCGCGAAGATCACCGACGGAATGTCGGTGGGAGGCAGGAATGTCACGCCGGCCACAGCCAGGAGCGGCACCGAGGCGGCGACGGCCAGATATCCGTTGGCACGCCGGTCCAACCCCCGCAGCCACACCGCGTCCTCGGGACTGATATCCCCGTGCCGAAGGAACAGCGGATAGATGCACCGCACCATGTAGAAGTTCAACAGGAAGAACGGATACGCGACAGCGATCGCACCGCACACCACCAGCGAGGCGAGGAAGTGCACCACGGCCGGTGTCGAGATGTCTCCGGTGGATATCTGTAGCGCGATCGGGAAGACGATGCCCGCCAGTACCCACAGTGAGAACGCCACGGCGACAGAACGATCGCCGAGTAATAGCGCGTCGCGTCTGGCTCGCCGCAGGGTGTTCGGGTCGTATCGTCGCCCCTTGCGCAGACCTCGCGGCACCGTGATGACGTATCTGGACATGTACAGCACGATCGCGATACCGGCCGGGAAGAAGATCGAGTTCACCAGACTGGTGATGATGAGGAAAGTGTGCTGGGCATCTTCGGCCATCCGGCTGATGATCAGGGTCTCGTTGTGCTTGATGTTGTACAGCGAGGCAAGCACATTCGGAAGCGCCACCGACAGCAGCGCCACCAGCACGAAGTGCGGCCGCAGTCGCCGCCGCCAGCTGTTCGGCGCCGGATCGACCAGCTCCCGCGCGCGCGCGTCCTGGCACATCTCCAGCTGCCTGGCCAGGGTCGCGCCGCTGGACCAGCGCTCGGTCCGTTCCGGTGCGAGGCAGGTCAGCAGGACGCGGCGCAGCGCGGCCGGGCAGTCGGGGGGAACGCGTTCCAGTGCCGCGGCCTCGACGCCGGAGGTTCGGCGCTCCAGCATGGCTTCCAGGGTGGTGTCGTCGCTGTGGTCGCCCGCGCCCGCAGTGCTGTCGTCGAACGGCTTGGCACCGGTGAGCAACTCCCACAGCACCACGCCGAGTGAGTAGATATCGGCGCGAGTGTCCAAGTCGGCGGCGCCGCGATCGAAGCCGGGGTGGCAGGCCTCCAGTTGCTCCGGCGACATGTAGGCCAGCGAGCCGCCGAAGTAGGCGACCGGGCTGGTGCCCGCCACGTTGCGGCTGAAACTGATGTTGAAATCGGCCAGTTTCGGCACCGCCTCGGCGGTGAGCAGCACATTGGCCGGCTTCACGTCACGGTGCAGCACGCCGTGCGAGGAGGCGTAGTCGAGTGCCTCGGCCAGTCTGCGCCCCAGCCAGGCGACCGTCTCCGGCCAGCTCAGCGCGGCGATCTCGGCGCGCACGCTGGAGTCGGTCGGCCGAATCTCGCCTTTCTCCTCCATAGCCGCGTCGACGGCGTCCAGCAGCAGCCTGCCACTGCGTTCGGCGGGCGGGGTGGCGCGCACCCAGCGCAGCACGCCCAGCAGCGTTCCGCCGGGCAGGAACTGCATGTAGAGCAGCCGCAACCGGTGCGCGGTGCCCGCAGCGTCCTCGAGCAGCCGCTGGTCGAACACTCGCACGATGTAGTCGTGGTCGAGTTGGGCCAGGGTCTGTGGCTCGGTGCCCCGGTCGGCGGAGACTTTCACCGCGACCAGCCGCTGCAGCGAGCGCTGCCGCGCCAGGAAGACTCGGGCGAATGCGCCGCTGCCCAAACCGGTGAGCAGGTCGAAATCATCTATCCGCTGGCCGATTTCGATCCGATCGAGCACGTTGTAACCACCTGGCTCTGTTCCGATCGTAGTGGGGACGACGGTGGCTGCCTCCGTGCGATCCGCGGTCGTTCTGGTCACCTCAGAACTACGAACTGCCTGGGTGGTTTGGTTCAATTCGGTAGGCGCGGGGGTGGTTCGGGTGCGTGCGAGAGCGGTCCGCGTGGAATCGTCCTGCACCGCACGACGGGTGCTCTGATCCAGGTCGTCGGCGTTCAACAAGTCGCCCAGTTCCACCGCCTGATGCGGATATTCCCGCAGGCATTCGCGCGGATCCACGCGTTCTCCGCTGTGGCGGCGGATGACGAACTCCTCGTACACCAGGCCCGCGGGGATATCAGCGGGGGAGAGTTCGGAAAATTCGGCGCAGTAATCGGCCAGGCGTTTGCGTATGGCCGGTTCGGGAGTAGTGCCCTCGACCGCCGCGGCCGGGCGCAGCCAGCGATGCCGCAAGTCGATGCGGATCAGCTCGAGCAGGGCATCTCTGCGCAAGGTTGCCGCGTCCGGCAGGTACTCGGCGATCTCCGGCGGGTGCCGCGTGGATTCCCAGGCCGCGGAGAAGGCTTTCACCGCGCTGAATTCACTCCGCGACATGTCGTCGCGATAACCGGCACCGGTAGGGCGACCCGTGTCGGAATCGGAACTTCTCTCAGTGTTGGCACTCATTATCAGGCCTAGTGGTTCGGCGGACGCCGCAGAATCCGCACCGGTCGGTCGGTCGATGTGTCGGAGAAATTCCGCCACACCCCTCGCCATCATCCCCCGCGCAGTATTCGAAATGATAACTTGCGGCTCAACAGCGGATCACCCGATTTCGACAACGAAGCGACGGGGGACGACGAGCACATGTACGAGGATGCCGCAATGGCGGCGAACGGCTCGATCTCGACGAAAACCGCCGTGCCACCGACAGTAGTCCGGAACGCGAAGGCCGCCGATGCGGTGGCCGCGACCGCGGACACGGACTCGACCGGTACCGACGATCTGCCCGATCGCCACAGGGAAACCGAAGCGGACCCATCGCGCGGCCCGGCCACGGCCATCGCGACCGGTGTTCGGGACGGCTCGCTCATCGCCACCCGGGTGGTGGCGGAGGCGGTGGCACGGATCTCGGCGGTGAATCGGAAGGCGAAAGTCTTCAGCGTCGTCCGTGCCGAACAGGCGGTGGCCGAGGCTACCGCGCTCGAGCGCGGCGCCGACCTAGATGTGCTGCCGTTGGCCGGTGTGCCGGTCGCGATCGAGTCTGGGATTCCGATCGAGGGAGCGGGTGATCCTGCGGCCGCCGCGGACCATTCGCTGGTACGCAGACTGCGCGCGGCGGGCGCAGTGGTCGTCGGGCTCGCCGCGGTCACCGAACTCGGCTTGTGGGGCACAACCGGCGCGGATCGTCGTATCCGCAACCCGTGGAACACCGCGCGCGGCGCGGGCGGCGCATCCGGCGCGGCGGTCGCGGCCGGGTTGGTTCCAGTGGCGCACGGTTGTGACGGGCTCGGCTCGGTCCGCGGCGCGGCGGCCTGCTGCGGGGTATTCGGAATCAAGCCTGGGCGCCACACCGTGCCCGCCGAGTTCGGCTCCGATGCCTGGTCGGGCATGGCGGAAAACGGTGTGCTCGCAACGACGGTCGGTGACGCGGCGCTCGCGTTGTCGGTGCTGGCGGCGCGTCCGGATCTAGCCGAGGTGGATCCACCGAGCCGACTACGGATCGGACTGGCAGTGGATCCACCGTCTCGTTTTTTCCGTGTCGACCGGCACTGGACCGCGGCGGCCCGCACGGCGGCGGCGGTCGCCGCGGCGGCGGGACACCTCGTCGAACCAGCCGTGCTGCCCTACGGCAACGCTCTGCTCTCGGTCTATCTACGGAGGCTGAACGCCGCCGCGCTAGCCGAGGCTGAGCACCGGAGGCATACCCGCCGTTGTCCGGGTCTCGGCCGGTTCGTGCAGCGGCTGGGCTTGGTGCGCCCGGCCCAGATCGATCGGGTGGAAGCGCGGTTGCTGGAATTCTTCGACCACTACGACGTGGTGATCACACCTACGCTCGCCGCCGCGCCGCCCACTGTGCGGGCCTGGTTCCCCGGCGGCTGGCTGGCCTGTGTGCGATTTTCCCCGTTCACCCCGCTGTGGAATCTGGTCGGCTGGCCGGCCGTTTCCGTACCGATGGGCATGCATCCCGTCGTCGGGACGCCCGTGGCCGCGCAGCTCGCCGGCCCGCCGGGCAGTGAATCCACCCTGCTGCGGTTGTCCGCGCAACTGGAGACCGCACACCCGTGGCAGCGCACCGCGCCCTGATCCGGATCGTCCGGACCGAATATCGAATACCGACCGCGGTGTGGTCAGACGCTGACTGCGGGCTGCGGGGTGGCGAATCCCCCCGCGACGGCGCGTCCGGCGAATTCGAGGATGGTCGGCCGGTTGTCATCGGCCCGCCACGCCACGGCGAGCTCGCACGGTGCGAGCCCGGACAACGGTCGTGCGGTCAGGCCCGGCCAGCGGTACATCGGCACATTGTTCTCGGCGAGCAGACAGACACCCAAGCCGAGGCTCACCGCTTCCAGCTTGTCCTCGGGCGTCGCTGCCTCGGCGCCGATCTTCGGCGGGCGGCCGCCCCGTCCGTCGTTGCCGAGCCAGAAGTCGCGTACGGCGCCGGCTTCGGGGGGCAGCGCGATGAACGGCTCGTCGCGCAGATCGGTGAACTCGATGGTCTCCGAGCCGGCTAGCGGGTGGTTCTCCGGGAGCAGCACCCAGCGTGGCTCGGTCCGCAGCACCTGCCACCGGTAGCGGTTCTGGTCCGGCAGCGGAAGCCAGACCAGAGCAAGGTCGGCTTGGCGGCCCGCGAGCCCGCTGGACGGGTCGGTCCAGGACGCCGCGTGCAGAGCGAGGCGGTGTCCGCTCGCGCTTTCCAGGTCGTTCAGCAGGCCGCGGCCGAGTGCGGACTGGATTCCGACTCGCAGCACCTCGCCGGCTTCCTGTAACGAGACGTTCGTGACCTCCCACAGCTCCAGGATCTTGCGGGCGCCTTCGAGCAATTCCTTGCCCGCGACGGTCAGCGCGACGCTGCGCTGGTTGCGGTCGAACAGGACCACGTCGAGCTGACGCTCCAACTGGCGGATCTGACGCGACAGGGTGGGTTGTGCGATGTGCAGCCGCTGAGCGGCGTTGGTGAAGTGCAGTTCCTCAGCGACGGCGACGAAATACCGCAGGTCGCGCAAATGCGGGTCCATAGCCCCTTGCTATCAGAATCAGTCCATAATTTCCAGCCTTATCAGGCCGAAAAGTTCGGATACGGGCACCGAAACGGTCGACGGGTTTGTTAATGACAGCATATTGCGTGCCGTGGTGTTGCGCACTGCCGAGTGGCGAATGTGTGGCACATAACGAACATTCCGAAGGTTTCGGATGATCCGGGGCTTGACCAGCGGATAGGGAACTCGACCTGCCGGGTCGGACGGTGATTATGCGCACCTCGACGGTTGCGGAGTCGGCTGCGAATCGGCGCCGACCGCCTAGGCCAAGTGTCCTAACTCACTGGTGATTTTCGACACAAATAGGTTTAGGACGCTCGCGTGATGTGTCGGTGGCCGCACCGCCGCGGTCGAGACAATCCTGACCGCGGCGGCTGACCCAACAATCACCCGCGGCGAGCCCGCTCCTCGTACGCTTTGCGCTTTTCGGCATCGACGTCGTCGAGAAACACGTGCCCGGAGCCGAGTGCTCGGCCGACGCGATCTCCGACCGCCTCCGGCAGGAGACCGACAACCCGGGATATGAAGCCGGCCAGCGCGGTAACCCTGACCTTCGATTTCGGCGAGATGATCAACTTGACGACAGCCGCGGCGACCTCCTCCGGCTCCGCCGCGCGCAGCAGGGCGGGCGCGGTGACGCCCGAGCCGAGTTCGGTGTTGGTCAGCGTGGGCAGCACCGAAGAGAAGTGCACGCCGGTACCTCGGTACTCCTCGCGCAGGGTGTCGGTGAACCCCAGCACCGCGTGTTTGCTGGCGTTGTAGGTGGCCAAGCCAGGGACATGCGTCTCACCCGCGAGCGAGGCGATGTTGATGATGTGCCCGCTCCCGCGCGGCAGCATCCGGCTCAGGCCCAACTTGGAGCCGAGGATCACGCCGAAGATATTGATGTCCAGGATGCGGCGGGTCAGTTGGTCCGGCTCGTCAACCAGCTTGCCGGTCGGCATGATGCCCGCGTTGTTGATCAGCACATCGACCGGGCCGAGGGTGCGCTCCACCTCGTCGAGAAAATTTCCGAACGAGCTCGGATCGGCCACGTCGAGCTTGCCGCAGAACTCGAACCCGCGCGCAGTGCCCGACTCCTTGGCCGTGGCCTCATCGATGTCACCGATGGCGATCCGCGCGCCAAGGGCTTGCAGCGCGGTCGCGGTGGCCAGCCCGATACCGCGGGCGCCACCGGTGATGACCACGACCTTGCCGCGAATCCTCGTCGATTCGGTCATTTGTTCCCCCCCTCGAGATTGCCCCCCTCGAGCTTCGAGATGGCGCGAAGGTCGATGCGGCGCAGGCCACGCGCGCCCGCCGCACGCATGGCGCCGAGTGCGAACAGCAGCTTCGGCATCGAGTACGGGTACCAGAACAGTTCTTTCCGCTGAGTCGGCAGCATCGGTGTGGTAATCGCCTGCTGACGGCAGTACTTGCGAACGCCGTTCGCTCCGCCCCAGCGCGCGCCGACGCCGGAAAGGCCCCAGCCACCCATCGGCAGCGCGAAGCTGAACAGGTTGGCGAAGACATCGTTGATATTGACCGCGCCCGTGTTCAGCTGTCTGGCGATCCGTTCGCCGCGCTTCTTGTCGCCGGTCCACACCGAGGCCGACAATCCGTAACTCGAGTCATTGGCCAGCCGTATCGCTTCGGCCTCGTCGGCCACCTTCATCACCGGGATCGTTGGCCCGAAGGTCTCCTCGGTGACGCATGACATGGTGTGGTCGACATCGACCAGCACGGTCGGTTCGAACGCGGTGCCGAAACCGGCTCGCTTGCCACCGGTCAGCACCTTCGCGCCCGCCGCGACGGCTTCGTCGACGTGGCGCTGCACGATGGCGACCTGGTTCTCGTTGGCCAACGCGCCGAGTTCGTACTGCGACTCGCGGCCATCGAGGCCTTGGCGCAGCGCCTCGACGTCGGCCGTCAGCTTGGCGACGAAGTCGTCGTATACCGGTGCTTCGACGTACACCCGCTCCACCGAGATGCAGACCTGGCCGGAGTTGAACATGCCGCCGAACGCGATGCCGTGCGCGGCGCGATCGAGGTCCGCGTCGGCGAGCACGATGGCCGGGTCCTTGCCGCCGAGTTCGAGGCTGTAGGGGACCATCCGCGCCACGCAGGCGGCGGCGATTGTGCGACCGGTCGCGGTGGAACCGGTGAACTGGATGTAATCGGCAGTGCCGACAACGGCGGCTCCGGTGGCACCGGCGCCGGTGACCACGGCGAAGACCGGCGGAGCGCCGATTTCGGCCCAGCCTTTCGCCAATTCGAGCGCGGACAACGGAGTCACCTCGGACGGTTTGAGGATGACCGCCGCGCCCGCCGCAAGCGCCGGGAATGCGTCCATCACCGGCATGGCCAGCGGAAAGTTCCATGGAGTGATGACGCCGACCACCGGATAGGGTCGGTAGACGGTGGTCAGCTTCTTGACTCTGGCCAGGGGGCTGTGTGGCGACGGGTGGTCGTCGGCCAGAAACTTGGCGGCGCGGCGCGCGTAGTAACCGATCACGTCGGCCGCGAAGCCCGGGTCGATCAAGGCATCGACGCGCGGCTTCGCGGTCTCCGACTGCAGCACGGTGGCGAGACGGTCGGTGTTGTCGATCAGCCAGTCTTGAAATTTCAGCAGCCACGCCTTGCGGCCGTCGGGGCCGATGGCCTCCCATTCCGGCTGGTACAGCCGCAGTTCGCGGACCCTGGCCGCGACCGCGTCCGCGGTTTCGTCCGCTACCGTGCCGACGATTTCGCCGGTGCCGGGATTGCGCACCTCGATGACGGCAGGGCCGTCCTTCTTCGCGGTCGTCTCGCGCGCCGGTTCCGCTGTGGTGGCGTCGGCCGCTGGTTCGGTGTTGGTCACTGCTGTTCTCCCACTGACGTTGTGCCGTGCACTGCTGTGAATCAGATCACTGAACTATGATGGTGACACAATCGAATAAGACTTTCTTGGCCGAAATGGTCAAGGACCATGTACAAATTTGTGCTCAAAGTACAAGCAGTGCCGACTGCGAGCCGAAGACGGCAGTGTCCGACTGCGAGCCGAAGGAGCCGAGGATGACCGCCCCGCAGTCGTCAGGCGCCGCGTCGCGATTCGGTTCAGCGTCGGGCGCCGACAAGGCCGGTCCGGACAGCGGTGACGTGCAGGACTGGCTGGCCGACTTCGTCTCCGAGACGATGCGCACCGAAACGCTCGAACAGATCGTCACCCGGCTGGACGACGCGATCGTCGCGCGCATCCCCGAACTCACCGACCGCGATATGCGTCGCGACCTCGCGGCCAGTACGCGGGCGCACGCCAGGATCGTGCTCAGCGGCCTGGCCAGTGACGCCTTCGGTTTCGTGCTGCCGGAGGAGGCGCACACGTTCGCCCGCAGCGTGGCCCGGCGGGGATTCGAGCTGCGGCTGTTGCTGCGCGTCTATCACGTCGGGATGGCGGCGGTGCTCGATTACATGACCGAGGTGGTCGAGCAGCGACAGGCGCCACATGAGATCGAGCGCGTTGTGTTGCTTCGATTGTTCGAGCGGGCAACGACATGGATCAATACGTCGGTCGAATTGCTCACCGACACCTACATGCAGGAGCGTGAGGGAGTTCTCCGTGCCGCGCTCAATCGTCGTGCCGAAACCGTCCGCGCACTACTCGCGGGCGACGACGTGGATATCGAGCAGGCATCGGTGCGGCTGGGATACCGCCTGTCCAAGCAGCATCTCGCCTTTGTGCTGTGGACCGACGAGCCGACCGGGGCCGACACCGAGGCGACCGGTCTGTTGGACCGGGTCGCGGCGAAGCTGGCGACGGCGCTCGGCAGCGGGCACGTGCTCACGGTTCCGTCGGGCGCCAGCGGTATGTGGGCATGGGCGGGGCTGGACGACGGTGTCCGCGCCGCCGAACTCGCGGCGCCCGCAGACCTGCAGCGGCTGGCGTCCGTCCAGGTGGACGCGCCGGTGCGGGTCGCGTTCGGGGTGCCCGCCGCGGGGATCGCCGGATTCCGGCGCAGCCATCGTGAAGCGGTCGCCGCGCGGCAGGTCGCCGAGCGTGGTCCCGCGCGCGGGCGTCGGGTCACCGTGTACCGCCAGGTGGAGATCGCCTACCTGGTCGGCGCGGATGACCTGGCCATGAGTGGGTTGATCGAGCGCGAGTTGGGTGCGCTGGCGGGCCGGGACGCCGCCGCCGCGCGACTGCGCGAGACGCTGCACGCCTATCTGCGTAGCCACCGCAGCCCGGAGGCCACGGCGAAGTTGCTGGGCGTGCACAAGAATACGGTCCGCTATCGGATTCAGCGGATCGAGGAAGTGCTGGGATATCCGATCGAAGAGCGTGGTCTTCCGCTCGAGGTCGCGCTCGCCTGCGTCGCTGTCTACGGCGCCGATGCGCTGCCCTGAACGGCGCGGTTCGCTACCCTCCGGCAGCAGCGTCGCGCGCGGCGATGCGGCGTAGCGGCGGTTCGGTGGTCGGGGCGACCCTGCGGTCGGGCAGTTCCGCGAGCAAGGTCGTCGTCGCCGCCGCGATGGCCGCGACGGCCTTGTCGACGGCCGGTTTGGTGGTCGAGCTCAGGCCTGACACGCCACCGACCTTGCGCACGTACTGCAGTGCGGCGGCATAGATTTCCTGATCGGTTGCGGCAGGTTCCAGGCCACGCAAGACGGTGATATTTCTACACATGGGAGAACACTAGCTCCCGAGCGCGACATGCGTCAGGGCGAGAAACCGCCGATGTGACATACCGTTCGGCCGGTCCCGCGCGGCAGACGGACACGCGGTCGTGTCGGTCAATACCTGGCCCGCTCCACGGTCGATGGGGAACAATCGGGGTATGCCTTCGCGTGGTGTACCCACCTTGACGACATTTCCGTACGCGGAACTGGACGAGCGGGAGGAGGACCACTGGTCCGGCGCCGCGGTCTCCGACGACGAGTTGCGGGCGCTGGCCCTCGGCGCGTTCTACTCGTCGCGCTGGGATGCTTTCCACGACGCACTGCTCCTCGGGCCGGAACGCGAGCATCCGCTGGGTGACCGTCGCGAACTCGCTATCGATACGCTCACCGGCGCATGGGGCATCACCGACGGAACCGAGGCGCGGGCCTCGATGGAACAGTTGCTGGAGGGCATGCACGCCCCGCTGTACGCGTTGGTTCATCCGCTGGTGACGGCATCGATCAATGCGAACGAGCGCGACCGCTTCGGCGAACGGGCCGACCGGCACCGCGCGTTCCTGCGCCAGGTCGGCGCGTTTCGCGGGATGGACAATCCCGAAGCGCTGGTCCGCGACTACGACATCTGGTCGCAGGCGATCAAGATCGGCTTCACCGATCATCTCGCCAGGCCGCTGCCCAGCGACATCCACGCCTGGGACCTGGCCAGGGTGGTCGCGGTGGCCAGGATGGCCTACACCGCCGGTTATCTCGAAGCCGACCTGGCATGGGATTATCTGGCGCGCGCGTTGCCGCTGGCGCAGAGCAAATACCGCAACTGGCGCCAATTCGGCGACGCCTACCTGACCGGCTGGACCTATTGGCAGGCCTGCGAGGACCTGGCCGAGCTGAAGAACGGCGGCGTCGACCGCCGCAAGGAGTTGCTTCGGCTGTGGCTGCGCCCGACCAGCCCGTGGCGCCGGGTCACGCTGAACTCAGCTCCCGTCGGGGAGTGAGCGCAGGATGCCGCGGCCGTAGCGCTGGAACTGCGCGTCGTCGACCATCCCGAGCGAGTGCCGCTCGACGAGCAACTCCCACTCCGAATACAGTTGGGCCACACCGGGGTCCGCGGGACCCGCGGCGCCGTCGGCGGAATCGCGGCGCATCGCGAAGTTCAGCGCACAGGTGACCCGTTCGGTGTCGGCGCGGTCGGTGCCCGTGAAACGAAGTGTTCGATTGCCGTCGTGCACGTCGATGCCGGCTGTACCGCGTGGCGCGCCGATCTCTCCGGGCCCGACAGCGGGGGTGTCGGTGGTGCGCGCCCACATGACCGCCGGAATGGGTAGCTCGTGCGCGTAGCGCTCGTCGTTGCCGACGGAGATGAACAGCAATCGTTCCGTGGTCGCGGCGAGCAGGCCGGAGCCGGTGCCGGCGGGCGGGTGCGCGATCGCGACGGCGGTCTCCAGCACGTACTCGTCCGGTGTCACATACCGATGCAGTGCGGCGATCGCCGATTTGGCGTCGCGGCGTGGCGTCATCCTGCGAGTCGCCCGGTCCACGTCCGCGCGCGTCGGGCCGATCCTGCGCCACGAAGGGGTGGGTGGGCGCAGGTCAGGGGCCGCCACGTCGATGCGCTGGGTGGCCAGGATCTGGGAGTTGATCCGGTCGACGATCTCGGCGGCCGCGGGGAAGTCGTGCTCGGCGATCAGGACCGGAAGCGCCGTGCGGTCCGCCGGAACGCCGGTGAGTACCGGAGTCGGGTATCGCAGGTAGATCTCGATGACGACAGCGTCGTCCGCACGCCGGTTCAGCCGGACTTTGAGGAGGTCCGAGACCGGCACATCGAGTACGCGCTCGCCCTCGGACCCCGGGCGCAGAACGATCAACCTGCCGCGACCGTGCCGCACTATCGCTGTGGGTGTCCGTAACTCGACTATGTCCATACCCCCTGCGCTCTTGTCTGATATGCGGCGCTGCCAGGGCTGTACGTGGCTACGCGAGCTACCGCTGTCCTGCCCGTCGCCCGCCGCGCCGCTCGGTCTGATAAGCGGTATTTCCGGTGCCGTTTGTGGTTACGCAAGCTGTCGCCTCCGTGCCCGTCGTCCGCCCGCTCGGTCTGCTGAGCGGTGCTCCCGGGGCTCTTCGTGGTTACGCAAGCTACCGCCTCCGTGCCCGTCGCTCGCCCCGCTCGGTCTGCTGAGCGGGGCTCCCGGGGCCCTACGTGGTTACGCAAGCTACCGCCTCCGTGCCCGTCGCTCGCCCCGCTCGGTCTGCTGAGCGGTGCTCCCGGGGCCCTACGTGGTTACGCAAGCTACCGCCTCCGTGCCCGTCGCTCGCCCCGCGATGTTGTGTCGTCGCTCACGATAGGCCGAACATGCCATGATTGTTGCCACTTGGAGTAAGCCGGACGGGAGACATCGGGAACCACCGTCGGTCCCCGGCCGTTTACCTTTTTAACTGCACCTGCAGCCGAACTGCGCGATGTATCGATTAGACGGTACGCGGTAACGTGACATGTCCGCATCCGAACCCCTCGCGGAACCGGACGCGCCAGACGCATCGCTCGGCAAGAACCGGAGACACCGGAAAGGACTGGCCGCCCCGGCCGACGCTCTATGAACCGCAAGACTGTCTTTCGCACCCTGGCCATAGTGTCGGGCATTTTGCTCGTCATCTATGCGTTCAGCTACTTCGGCAACGACACGCGCGGCTGGAAGAGCGTCGATACATCGGTTGCTCTCAGCCAGCTGAACGACAAGAGCAATGTGCAGAACGTCCAGATCGATGACCGTGAGCAGCAGCTCCGCGTCGAGCTGAAGAATGGCAACGACGCTACCGGCGGCCAGGCCAAGATCATCGCGAAGTATCCGGGCGGCAGTGAAACCTCCGCGCAGATCTTCGACGCCGTGCGCAATTCCGGCGCCAGCTACAACACCGTGGTCAAACAGGAGAGCTGGTTTACCCAGATCCTGTTGTTCGTGCTGCCGATGGTGATCTTGCTCGGCTTGTTCATCTTTGTGATGGCGCGCATGCAGGGCGGCGGCCGCGGCGGCATGATGGGCTTCGGCAAGTCGAAGGCGAAGCAGTTGTCCAAGGACATGCCCAAAACCACGTTCGCCGATGTGGCGGGCGCGGACGAGGCGGTCGAAGAGCTGTACGAGATCAAAGACTTCCTGCAGAACCCGGTTCGGTATCAGGCCCTCGGCGCCAAGATTCCCAAGGGTGTTCTGCTGTATGGACCGCCGGGTACCGGTAAGACCCTGCTGGCCCGCGCGGTGGCCGGTGAGGCGGGTGTGCCGTTCTTCACCATTTCCGGTTCGGACTTCGTGGAGATGTTCGTCGGTGTCGGCGCCTCCCGCGTGCGCGACCTTTTCGAGCAGGCCAAGCAGAACAGCCCGTGCATCATTTTCGTCGACGAGATCGACGCGGTCGGCCGACAGCGCGGAGCCGGCCTCGGTGGCGGCCACGACGAGCGCGAGCAGACGCTCAACCAGTTGCTTGTCGAGATGGACGGCTTCGGCGACCGCACCGGAATCATCCTGATCGCCGCGACCAACCGGCCCGACATCCTCGATCCCGCGCTGCTGCGTCCCGGCCGGTTCGACCGGCAGATCCCGGTCGGCAACCCCGACCTGGCGGGTCGGCGCGCCATCCTCCGGGTGCACTCGCAGGGCAAGCCCATCTCGCCGGACGCCGACCTGGAAGGTCTGGCCAAGCGGACCGTCGGGATGTCCGGCGCCGACCTGGCCAACGTGATCAACGAGGCTGCCCTGCTCACCGCCCGCGAGCACGGCGCGGTGATCACCGGCGAGCAGCTCGAGGAATCGGTGGACCGCGTGATCGGCGGCCCGCGCCGCAAGAGCAGGATCATCAGCGAGCACGAGAAGAAGATCACCGCTTACCACGAGGGCGGTCACACCCTGGCCGCCTGGGCGATGCCGGACATCGAGCCGGTGTACAAGGTCACCATCCTGGCGCGCGGTCGCACCGGCGGCCACGCGATGACAGTGCCAGAGGATGACAAAGGCCTGATGACCCGATCGGAGATGATCGCCCGGTTGGTCATGGCGATGGGTGGACGCGCGGCCGAGGAGCTGGTGTTCCACGAGCCGACCACGGGCGCCTCGTCCGACATCGACCAGGCCACCAAGATCGCCCGCGCGATGGTCACCGAGTACGGCATGAGTGCCCGCCTGGGCGCGGTTCGCTATGGCCAGGAACAAGGCGATCCGTTCCTCGGCCGCTCGATGGGTATGGGTTCGGAATATTCGCACGAGGTCGCGGGCGCGATCGATGAGGAGGTGCGCAACCTGATCGAGGCCGCGCACACCGAGGCGTGGGCGATTCTCAACGAGTACCGCGACGTCCTCGATGTGTTGGCTACCGCGCTCCTGGAGCGAGAGACGTTGCATCGCAAGGATCTCGAGCAGATTCTCGACTCGGTGGACAAGCGCCCACGGATTACCGCGTTCAACGACTTCGGTGATCGCGTCCCCTCGGACAAGCCGCCGGTGAAGACCCCGGGCGAGCTGGCCGCCGAGCGCGGCGAACCGTGGCCGGCGGAGCCGGTCGCGCCGCCGTTGGCCGCCGCCGCCAAGCGTGAGCCGCACGTCGGCAATGGCTACCCGCATGAGAGTGGTTACGACGCGCCACCGCAGTACGGCCGCCCGACCCCGCCCCCGGGCGGATACCCGCCGCCGCCGGTGCCTGCCCCGGCTTACCCGCGTCAGGGCACGCATGGCTCGCGGCCGGACTACGGTGCGCCCGCGGGCTGGTCCGCCCCCGGCTGGCCGCCACGGGACGAGCCGCCGCAGGGCCAGTCCGGCGGCTGGGGCGAGGCCCAGCCGCCGCAGCAGGGATACCAGCAGTGGGGCCCGCACGGCGGACCCGAGGGCGGCTATGAGCATGGTGGGTACGGCGACCGTCCGGGCTATGACGAGCCGGGGCGCACGAACCCGAACGGCGAGGCCGAGAACGAATGGGATGGACCGAACGGTCGGCACTGACCAGTCACGATTAGGCTCGACCTTCGGGGTGCCGAGTAATTGTCGGCACCCGAGATTTTGGAGGTGTCCTCGATTGTCGGCCAACAATCACGGCGGTGGCCACACCCTCGCCGAGTCGGATGGCGCCGGACGTAACGGTGTCGATATCGGTGCGACCGAGTCAGCGCCCGTCGCTTTGGCAACCGGTCGGTCGTTCGACCAGGCCAGGGCCGAGGCCGCCGTGCGGGAATTGCTGATCGCCATCGGTGAGAACCCCGACCGGCCTGGTTTGCTCGAGACGCCCGCTCGAGTCGCACGCGCCTACCGGGAGACGTTCGCCGGGCTCTACGTCGAGCCGGACTCGGTGCTCAACACCACCTTCGACGAGGGACATCAGGAACTCGTCCTCGTCCGCGACATTCCGCTGTACTCCACCTGCGAGCATCATCTGGTGTCGTTCCATGGTGTCGCGCATGTCGGCTATATCCCTGGCGAGCACGGCCGGGTCACCGGATTGTCGAAGCTGGCCAGGCTGGTCGACCTGTACGCCAAGCGTCCACAGGTGCAGGAGCGTCTGACCAGTCAGATCGCTGACTCGGTGATGCGCAAACTGGATCCGCGCGGTGCGATCGTCGTTATCGAGGCCGAGCATCTGTGCATGGCGATGCGGGGCATCCGCAAGCCCGGCGCCAGCACCACGACGTCGGCCGTACGCGGGCTGCTCCAGTCCAACCCCGCTTCGCGTGCCGAGGCGCTCGATCTCATTCTGCGGAAGTGACAGGGCCGGCGGTGTCGGGACCGGCGAGGGAAGACGCCGCCGCCATGGGCCGGCGCACGACCCGAACGGAAGCCGGGCGACCGGAAACGGCGCCTGCGGCCCGGTTGACCGGACCGGGACGGATCAGCGCGCGTGGCGGCCGCTCCTGCATAGTGATGGGTGTGGTCAATGTCACCAGCGATTCGTTCTCTGATGGCGGCAGGTACCTCGACCCGGACCTGGCGATCGCGCACGGTGTGGAGCTGTACAAGGCGGGGGCGGACATCATCGATGTCGGCGGCGAGTCGACCAGGCCCGGCGCTGTACGAATCGATTCGGCGACCGAGATCGCGCGAGTGACACCGGTCATTCGCGGACTGGTCGAGGCAGGCGTGCCGGCCAGTGTGGACACCATGCGCGCAGCGGTGGCCGAAGCGGCGATCGCTGTCGGTGTCGACGTGGTGAACGACGTCTCCGGTGGCCGCGCCGACCCCGACATGGTGAAGGTGGTCACTTCTGCGGACGTGCCGTGGATCCTCATGCATTGGCGTGCCGGCGCTGATTATCGGCACACCGGCCCGGCCGACCATTACCACGATGTCGTTGCCGAGGTGCTCGCCGAGCTGACCGCTCAGGTGGACTCGGCCGTCGCGGCAGGGGTCGACCCGGCCCGACTGATCCTCGACCCCGGGCTGGGCTTCGCGAAGAACGCCGACCACAACTGGGCCCTGCTCGGCGCGCTGCCCGAACTCGTCGCGCACGGGTTGCCGATCCTGATCGGCGCCTCACGCAAGCGTTTTCTCGGCGCGCTGCTCGCCGACGACGCGGGGCCGCGCCCGCCGGACGGACGTGAAACGGCCACGGCGACCGTCTCGGCGCTGGCCGCTCTGCACGGCGCCTGGGGGGTGCGCGTGCACGACGTGCGCGCTTCGCTCGATGCCATCGCCGTCACCGCCGCATGGCAGAACGCCGCGGGGCAGAACGCCGCGAGGCAGAACACCGCGGGGCAGAACGCCGCCCGGCGTCGAGTCCCCGGGTACGACACGATCCGACCGAGTGCGCAAGGAGCTCGCCGATGAGCCAGTCCCCGGTCCATGCCGAAAACGGTGCGCCAGTACAGGATTCGCCGATCCGGCGTGGCGCCGACCGGATCGAGTTGCGCGGTCTTCGTGCGTACGGGCACCACGGGGTGTTCGATCACGAGCGGCGCGATGGCCAGGAGTTTTTGGTAGACGTGACTGTGTGGGTGGATTTCGCGGACGCTGTGGCTTCGGACGATCTGGTGTCGACGGTGGACTACGGCGCGCTGGCAGAGCGCGCGGTGCGGATCATCCAAGGGCCGCCACGCAACCTGATCGAGACGGTGTCCGCGGAGATCGCCGACGACGTGATGACCGATCCGCGGATCAGATCGGTGGAGGTGGTGTTGCACAAGCCGTCCGCGCCGATTCCGCACACTTTCGCCGACGTCCGGGTGGTCACCTCGCGCCACCGCGGGGGGCCCGCGCAATGAGCGATCGACACCCCTGCGTGGCGTTCCTGATCGTGCTCGACCTGGCGGAGGCATGTCGGTGAGCCGCGCCGTGTTGTCCATCGGTTCGAACCTGGGCGACCGCCTGGGGCATCTGCGCAGCGTGGTGGACGGATTCGGAGATCGGGTGCTCGCCGTCTCGTCGGTGTACTCGACGGCGCCCTGGGGCGGCGTCGCACAGGATGACTTTCTCAATGCCGTTGTGTTGGTGGACGATCCGGGGTTCGGATGCGTGGACTGGCTGGGTCGTGGCCAAGAGCTGGAGCGTGCCGCGGGCCGTATCCGCGATGTGCGCTGGGGTGCGCGGACACTCGATGTCGACGTGGTCTGGTGCGCCGAGTTGTGCGACGGCGAGCCGGTTGCCTGCCGTAGCGCCGATCCGAATCTGACTCTGCCGCACCCGCGGGCGTACAGCCGTGCTTTCGTGCTCGTCCCGTGGTTGGACGTGGCGCCGGACGCGGTGCTGGAGGTCGACGGCATACCGCATCCGGTGGCGGACCTGGTGGAGCGGCTCGATCCGGCTGAGCGCGCGGGTGTGCGTCGCACCGAGTTCGCGCTGACCGGTGCGGTGTCATGAAACTGAAGCCGACGCGCGTCCTCGATCTCGTCGCGAACGTTCTCATCGCGGCGATCGTGGCGTGGATCGCCACTCGGATGGCCTACGACAATTTCCCGCCGATCTCGGCTTTCGCAGGCGCGTCGCTGTATCCGGTGGCGGCCATCGAGGCTGGGCTCGCCTTCGTGATCCGGGCCAGGATAGGCGACCATCAGATCGGGGACGCACGTCACCAGCTCCATCCGATCACCGCGGCACGCGCCGTCGCGTTGGCCAAGGCGTCTGTGCAGGTGGGTTCGATCGCCGCAGGTATCTGGCTCGGTTTCTTGTGCTGGGTGTTCCCGCAGCGCGGCACGCTGCACGCGGCGGCCGCCGACAGCCCCGGTGCGATCGTCGGGATGCTGGCAGGGGTGGCTTTGGTTGCTGCGGCTCTCTGGCTGGAGTACTGCTGCCGGGCTCCTGATGACCCCACCGACGATCCGGCAACTACATAGCTAGTTTCGTGAACTTAAGTAATCAACCAGATTCTGGGTCCGGCTCGGCGTTCAAGCTACCCTGACTGGCATGGTGTCACCCTCCCGGAGCAGCACTTCCCGTACGCGGCGGGAAGAGGCGGGAAAATTCTTCATCGGCGTCTTGATTCTGCTCGGTCTGGTTGCCAGTGTTTTTCTGGTCTTCAGTAACAGCGTGCAGTTCGTACGGGTAGGTCTGGTCGCGGCGTTGTGGGCGGCGGCGATCGGCGCGCTGGCCGCGACGAAGTACCGCAAGGAAGCGACGATCGATAAAGCCAAAGTCCGCGATTTGCAAACGGTCTACGAGTTGCAGTTGGAGCGGGAAGTCACCGCGCGGCGTGAGTATGAACTCGGTGTCGAGGCGCGGGTGCGCGAGGAAGTGGGCGCCGATGCGGCCGAACTAGCGGCGCTGCGCGCGGAACTGACCGTGCTGCGGCACAGCCTGCAGCGGCTTTTCGACGGCGATCTGCCGATGGATCGCCCGGCACTGCGGGCCGATTCGACCCGGATTCAGGAGCTCACCAGCTCGAGCGCGGAATCGGCGAACAATAGCTCCGCGAATGCCGGGATGTGGTCGGTCTTCGCGGACCAGCAACCGCGTAGCACTGTGACGCCGGTCTTCGTCCCCGAGCATCCGGAGCCGCCGGTCTTCGCCAGTCCGTTCGATGAGCCGGTCACCGCCGAGACCGCCGTCGTCTCGCTGGAGGACGAGGATGTCGATGCCGACGAGGCGCACCCAGACGAGGGCAGGTACCCCGAGCTACGCGGGTGGGCGGACGCGTTCACCGAGGCGCCCGCCGACGAGCCCGCGACGTTGCCCGCCAAGCGCCCCGCTCCAGGCACTGATTCCGCTTCGCGCTCCGAACCGGCTCCGAACGTCGATCCGGCTCCGAACCCTGATCCGGCTCCGCGCTTCGATCCGGCTTCGCGCTTCGATCCGGCTCCGCGTCCGCATCCCGAGCCGTGGCCGACCCGGGAGCCCACGGCCGGGTCGCAGAGTGCACGTAGACGCCGCAGGGCCGAGTCCGCCGACGACAAACCGACGCGTCGACTCTCGGTGGCCGAGATAATGGCCAACCTGCAGTCCGAGGAGAGCGAACGGGACTGACCGGCGCCTGGTCGGGCACCTGCGTCCTACATCACGACGACACCCCATGGCATCGGTGAACCGCGTCCCGATATTGTCGTGGAGTACCGTCCGGTACCCGCATGGCGGGACTGGAACGACGTCGAGAGGACAACGTTGACCTCGAGAAGCGTGAATTCCGATAACGCGACTTCGGGCTACCCCGGTTCCAGCGACCCACGAGCAGTCGCCAGTGCTGACCCCGCGCCCGCCCGCCTGACGGTGGGCATCGTCTCCGCGGGACGTGTGGGTTCTGCCCTGGGCGCGGCGCTCGAACGCGCCGGGCACGTGGTGTTCGGTGTCGCCGCCATCTCCGATGCCTCGGTGCGCCGCGCACGGACCCGGCTGCCCGACTCGCAGATCCTCCCGATCGAAGAGGTGGCCGCCCGCAGCGAACTGTTACTACTCGCCGTTCCCGACACCGAGCTGCCTGGTCTGGTGCGCGGACTGGCCGAGACGGACGTCGTACGGGCGGGCACCATCGTGGCGCACACCTCCGGCGCGAACGGGGTCGGCGTGCTGGCTCCACTTGTCGCGCATGGCGTGCTGCCACTGGCGATCCATCCCGCGATGACCTTCACCGGACACGACGAGGACGTGTCGCGGCTGGGCAACGCCTGTTTCGGCGTCACCGCCGCTGACGAGATCGGCTACGCCATCGCGCAGTCGCTGGTGATCGAGATGGGCGGCGAGCCGGTTCTGGTGTCTGAGCAGAACCGCACGCTGTACCACGCCGCGCTCGCACACGGCAGCAATCACCTGGTCACGGTGATCGTCGACGCGCTGGCCGCGCTGCGTGTCGCGCTGGAGGGCCCCGGATTGCTCGGCCAGCAGGTCGTCGACGATCAGCCGAACGGTCTTGCCGAGCGGTTGCTCGCCCCGCTGGCCTCGGCCGCGTTGGACAACGCGCTGCGCCGCGGTCCTTCCGCGCTGACCGGTCCGGTGGCCCGCAACGATGCCGATGCGGTGGCCGCCCACCTGGGTGCGCTGACAACCGTCGATGCCCGTCTCGCCGCGGGTTATCGCGCGTTGTCGCTACGCACGGCGGAATGGGCGGGTGCCGACTCCGCCGTCATCGAGCTGCTGAAAGGGCGCTGATGTTCGACCCGAAATTACGTGGCGCCTACCGGCCGGGTGAGTTGACCGTGCACCACGAGCCCGCCGTGCTCGCTGCCGTGTCCCACGCGCTGCGTGGCGTCGGCCGCACCGTCGCGCTCGTGCCGACCATGGGCGCGCTGCACGAGGGTCATCTGGAGATCGTGCGACTGGCCAAGCGGACCAACCAGGTCGTCATCGTCTCGATCTTCGTGAACCCCTTGCAGTTCGGCGCGAACGAGGACCTGGGCAAGTACCCGCGCACCGTGGACGCCGACATCGAGCTGCTGCGCCGCGAGGGTGTCGAGCTGGTGTTCGCGCCGAGTGTGTCCGACATGTACCCGGACGGTCCGCGAACCACGGTGCACCCCGGTCCGATCGGCGCCGAATTGGAGGGGGCCAGCCGCCCGACCCATTTCGCGGGGATGCTGACTGTGGTCGCCAAGCTGCTGCAGATCGCGCGACCGACCGAGGCATTCTTCGGTGAGAAGGACTATCAGCAGCTCACATTGATCCGGCAGATGGTTCGTGACCTGAATTTCGACGTGCGAATCACCCCGGTGGCCACCGTGCGTGAGCCGGACGGCCTCGCGCTGTCCTCGCGCAACCGCTATCTCGACGCGCCGCAGCGCGAATCGGCTGTCGCGCTGTCCGCGGCGCTGTCTGCGGGCAGGCACGCGGGCGGCCTCGGCGCGGCCGCGGTTCTCGCTGCTGCGCGCCAGGTGCTCGACGCCGCGACCGGCGTCGACCTCGACTACCTCGAGTTGCGCTCGGCCGATCTCGGCCCCGCACCGGACGCCGGCAACGCGAGATTGCTGATCGCGGCCCGGGTCGGTGTCACTCGGCTCATCGACAACATCGCCGTCTCCCTCGGTGCTTCGATCGATGGCCACCCCACCGTCTCCGGTTCGCGGCCTGCCGCGGACAGCTCCCAGTCTGCTGCGGTGGTGTCCGATCCCGTCCGGCTCCCACCGGTGAATTAGAAAGGGCGACGCAATGCTGCGCACCATGATGAAGTCGAAGATCCATCGCGCCACGGTGACGCACGCCGATCTGCACTACGTCGGTTCGGTCACCGTGGACCAGGACCTGCTCGACGCCGCCGATCTGCTGGAGGGTGAACAGGTCTGCATCGTCGACATCGACAACGGCGCTCGTCTGGAGACCTATGTCATCGCGGGTGAGCGTGGTTCCGGCGTGGTCGGGATCAACGGAGCCGCGGCTCATCTGGTCCATCCCGGCGACCTGGTCATCGTGATCGCCTATGGTCAGATGGACGAGCAGGAACTCGCGGCGTACGACCCGAAGGTGGTGTTCGTCGACGTGCGCAACCGCCCGGTCGAGCTGGGCTCGGACCCAGCGCACGCGCCGGAGGGCTCGGGCTTGACCTCGCCGCGCTCCCTGTCCGTCAGCTGACGGCCGGCGGGCCGAGTCATGCTGCTGACCATTGATGTTCGTAACACCGGTATCGAGCTCGGTCTGTTCTCGGGCAGCGGTGCTCATTCGAAACTGGTGCGACACTGGCGAATTCACACGAATCCGCTGCTGACCGCCGACGAATTCGCCATGCAGGTACGTGGGCTGGTCGGTGCGCAGCTGGACGAGGTGATCGGTGTCTGCGCGCTGTCCACGGTGCCGCCGGTGCTGCGCGAACTGCGCGGCATGCTGGCCCAGTACTGGGGCCACGTTCCGCACGTGCTGGTGGAACCCGGTGTGCGCACGGGTATTCCACTGTTGGTGGACAACCCGAAGGAAGTGGGCGCGGACCGCATCGTGAACTGCCTCGCGGCCTATCAGCGCTACTCCTCGCCCGCGATCGTGGTGGATTTCGGTACAGCGATCTGTGTGGATCTGGTGTCGAACAAGGGCGAGTTCCTCGGTGGAATCATCGCGCCGGGTGTGGAGATATCCACCGAGGCGTTGGTGGAGCGCAGCGCGCTGCGGCGGGCCGAGTTGACCAGGCCGCGTTCCGTGCTGGGGAAGAACAGCATGGAATGCATGCAGTCCGGCGCGGTATTCGGTTTCGCCGGGCTGGTGGACGGGCTGATCGATCGGATTCGCGACGAGTTCGACATGTTCGCGGGCAACGACGTCGCGGTGGTGGCGACCGGCGCGACCGCGCCGCTGATCGTCCCGGAATCGGAGACTATCGAGGACCACGATCCACATCTGACGCTGACCGGTCTTCGGCTTGTATACGAACGCAACCAGCGACGCAAGGGGAATGTATGAACTGCCCGGTGTCGGCTTCGTCGCACACCGGGCACTTGCCGGCACCGTGCTGTGTGCTGTTAAACTCCGACTCGTGTATTTCCGCATGAACACCCAGGAGTGTTGTCGAGGCTGATATTGCCTCGACCGATCGAGGCTGCGCACCCGCCCTCGACCGATACCATTCCCTGGAGATTCGCTCATGCGTTCTTCTGTACTTCGTCCTTCTTCCGCGCGTGATCCGTTTTCGGCGACCCTGTCTAAAGGCCGCTCGGTGGCGCCCGCACTGCCGACCCGGTTGCGTCCGGCTGATCTGCTGCGGCTGACCGATGAAGGCGCGGAGGATGTGCTGGCCGGCCGCTACGACCACCTGCTTCCCGCGAACGGTATGTGGCCGTTGGACGAGCGCTGGGCGGCCAGATTACGCACCGACGACGAAGTCGACGTCTGGCTGATCAGCTGGACGTCGGGGAAATCCACTGAACTGCACGATCACGCCGGATCCCTCGGCGCGCTGACCGTGCTCAGCGGCGCTCTGTCCGAATACCGCTGGACCGGGACGGAATTGCGTCTGCGCACGCTCACGGCGGGTGATCAGGCGTCGTTCCCGATCGGCTGGGTGCACGACGTGATGCGTGCGCCGGAGCCGTCCTTCGGCGACGGCGAATCCACCGGCCCGCTCGATCCGACGTTGAGCGTGCACGTCTATTCTCCGCCGCTCACCGCCATGTCCTATTACGAGGTCACCGGTAACGGCACCCTGCGGCGCACCCGAACCGTTCTCACCGACGAGCCCGAAGGTGATATGTAATGTCCCATTTGACGATCGATCAGATGCTCGACAGCGCGCGGGCTCAGCTGAACCGGATCTACGCCTTCGAATTGCCGGAAGCGCTGGACGGGGGCGCCATTCTGGTGGACATCCGGCCACAAGCGCAGCGTGACCGCGAGGGCACTTTGCCCGGTGCTTTGGTGATCGAGCGCAATGTTCTGGAATGGCGGCTCGACCCGACCAGCTCTGCCCGACTGGCCCTGGCCGCCGATCACGACGTGGCGTGGGTGGTCGTCTGCTCGGAGGGCTTTACTTCCAGCCTGGCCGCCGCGGCCCTGCAACAACTCGGGCTGCATCGGGCGACCGACCTGGTCGGCGGGTATCAGGCATTGAAGGCGGCTGGGCTGCTGAACGTTGCCGTGCGGGCTCCGCACTTCGCGCGCGCAGCCGATGCGCTCGCGTCACTGTAATTCTCTCGATCGCTTCCATGTCGAATTAGCCGGGTGCTCAGGTCTTTTCGGACACCGGGTGATGCGTACCGGCTTTTCGGCTGTCCGCGGTACCGGCAAACCGGCCCGTGGGGGGCCGCGGAGCCGATGCCGATTCGTTACTCCGGAGTAGAGTGCGGGCGGCCCGCAAAACGATTTCCGGTGCACGCTAGGGTTGTTCGATGTGAGCACCCGCAACCCCGCATCCTCCAGCGCATCCACATCGGATTCGCAGCCTGCCGTGGCGTCCGACGCCGGCGACGCCCCGGAGCAGATGCGGATTCGCCGGGAGAAGCGGGACCGGTTGCTCGCGGCCGGTGGTGAGGCATATCCGGTGGTCGTGCCACGCACACACGCCCTCGCCGAAATTCGGGCCGCATATCCCGACCTGGCCGCGGACACCAGCACCGGGCAGCAGGTGGGTGTCGCCGGACGCGTCATATTCATGCGTAATACCGGCAAGTTGTGTTTCGCGACCCTGCAGGAGGGGGACGGCACCAAGCTGCAGGCGATGATCAGCCTGAACGGCGTCGGCGCGGACTTGCTTGCCGCCTGGAAGGCCGATGTCGACCTCGGTGACTTCGTTTTCGTGCGCGGTGAGGTGATCTCGTCACGAACGGGGGAGTTGAGCGTCATGGCCGATTCCTGGTTCATGGCGGCCAAGGCGCTACGCCCGCTACCGGTGGCACATAAGGAGATGAACGAGGAGTCGCGAGTCCGGCAGCGTTATGTCGACTTGATCGTTCGTCCTGAGGCGCGGGAAATGGCTCGGACCCGTATCGCTGTTGTCCGCGCGATGCGCAATGCGCTCGAACGCCGGGGTTTCCTCGAGGTGGAGACTCCGATGCTGCAGACGTTGCACGGCGGCGCGGCGGCGCGGCCGTTCGTCACCCATTCCAATGCGCTCGATATGGACCTCTACCTGCGTATTGCTCCTGAGCTATTTCTGAAACGTTGCGTTGTCGGTGGCTTGGAGCGGGTCTTCGAGATCAACCGGAACTTCCGAAACGAGGGTGCGGACTCCACGCATTCTCCGGAGTTCGCGATGCTGGAGACATACCAGGCATACGGCACCTATGACGACTCGGCGGCGATGATTCGGGAATTGGTGCAGGAAGTGGCCCAGGAGGTGTTCGGTACCCAGGTGGTGATGCTCGCGGACGGCACCGAATATGATCTACGCGGGGAGTGGTCGACTGTCGAGATGTACCCCTCGCTATCGGATGCGCTGGGTGTCGCGGTCACTCCGGATACGTCGATTGCCGAATTGCGCGCGCTCGCGGATCGGGTCGGTCTGGAAATTCCGGAGGACAAGGGCTACGGACACGGGAAACTTGTCGAGGAACTGTGGGAACACCAGTATGGTGACAAGCTCTACGCACCGACTTTTGTGCGAAACTTCCCGGTGGAGACCTCGCCGCTGACCAGGCAGCACCGCAGTGAACCGGGTGTCACGGAGAAGTGGGACCTCTATGTGCGCGGCTTCGAGTTGGCCACTGGCTATTCGGAGTTGGTCGATCCGGTGATCCAGCGCGAGCGATTCGTGGATCAGGCGCGGCTGGCCGCGCAGGGCGACGACGAGGCGATGGCGCTCGACGAGGACTTCCTCGCCGCGATGGAGCACGGCATGCCGCCGACCACCGGAACAGGTATGGGAATCGATCGGTTGTTGATGGCGCTGACGGGATTGGGAATCCGAGAAACGATACTGTTCCCAATTGTGCGTCCGGTCACTCGCTGAGCATCGGATTGCAACGCAGCGACTCCGTCTTGGAATTTCCGGAATTCGAGGTATTCTTGCCTCGGGTAATCGGCCTAGTATGCGGGTCGCACGATTTCGAGAGGACGTTCATCTCATGGCAAAGAAGGTCACCGTTAGCCTGATCGACGATGTCGACGGTGAGTCCATCGCGGACGAGACCATCGAGTTTGCGATCGACGGTGTGTCGTACGAGATCGACCTGTCGTCGGCAAATGCGGCGAAGCTGCGCGACGGTTTGGAAGAGTGGGTTTCGAATGCGCGCCGGGTCAGTGGCCGGCGTCGGGTCAAGGCCGCCACGGCGGCGGCGGGCACCCCGAAGGGTCGGGTCTCCATCGACCGGGAACAAAGCGCCGCAATTCGCGAGTGGGCGCGTCGGAATGGACACAAGGTGTCCGCGCGGGGGCGTATCTCCGCCGACATCACCGACGCCTACAACAAGGCCGCGAAGGGATAGTTGTATTTTTCGGCCGCCGTCCCGGCGAATCGTGCGACGTCGGGGCGGCGGTCTTGTTTTGTGATAGGGCTTCGATATAGCTGCAGCACCGGATGGCGCGGTGGCCAGGGATAACGGACGAATCGGTCTTGCTCGCGGTAACCGAACGCGGCACCATGGAAACGTGCGATGGTCACTGGCGGTATGGAGAGGCGAGGTATCTGCGCAGTGACAGGATTCGTCGGATCATTCTTGCGGTTCATCGATGACACGGGTCGGCAGCAGGAGTTGACGCTCACACCCGACCGCGAGCGCGTCACGATCGGCCGTTCCCCGCACGCCGACTTGGCGCTGAGCTGGGACGCGGAGGTTTCACGGCTGCACGCGGCGGTCGAGTTCCTCGGCGCACAGTGGACCATCATCGACGACGGGCTTTCCCGCAACGGCACTTTCGTCAACGGCGACCGGCTCGTCGGTAGACGAAGGCTGATGGCGGGAGACGTCATCCGGGTCGGCACCTCGCGGGTTTCCTTCCACGACTTCGGCGGCGTCCACGACGACATCACGCGCACCTCGACCGGCTCGATTCCCACCGCCCGATCGCTCACCGACACGCAGCGTTCGGTGCTGATCGCGTTGTGCCGCCCATACAAACACGGGGCGGGTTTCGCCACCCCCGCTTCCAACCAGCAGATCGCCGAGGAATTGTTCCTCAGTGTCGACGCGATCAAGACCCATCTGCGTGCGCTGTTCGCCAAATTCGGTGTGGAGGATCTGCCGCAGAATCAGAAGCGTGTGCGCTTGGCGGGTCTGGCCATGCAGAGCGGTCTCATTTCTGATCGGGATCTGTGAGGTCTCCGGCGTAGACGCTCGCGCAGCAGGCCGAGATCCTCGACCATGGAGCGTGACCGGGAAAGCGGCTTGACTCGGAGAAGCAGCCGGAGCGCCATCGGCTCCGGACAATTTTCCGAGCAGGAGGAAGTCATGACCGCCGCACGTCTCGCCGCACTGGTGCTTGCCACGCTGGCCACGGGCCTGATCGCCGGCCTTTTCTACGGGTACGCCAATTCGGTGCTGCCCGCGCTCGGACGCGCTGACGATCGCGTCATGATCGACGTGATGCAGAAGATCAACGTGGTGATCATCAATCCCTGGTTCATGATCGGGTTCCTCGGCGCCGTCGGCGGCACGATCGTGGCGGCGGCGCTCCATCTGGGCAAGGAGCACCGCAGCACCCTGATCTGGATCGGGGTCGGGCTGGTGCTCAACGTGGTCGCCTTCGCGGTGACCTCCGGGTGGAACGTCCCGCTGAACGACCAGCTGGCCGCCGCGGGCGATCCCGCGTCGATCGCCGATCTCACCACGGTTCGCGCCGATTTCGAATCCGCTTGGGTCCGTTGGAACATCGTCCGTGCCGTGTTCCATACCGTGGCATTGCTGGCTCTGTGCTGCGCGCTATTCACGGCGGGCGTCCAGCGTGGAGAATCGAGCATGGCGGGGAGCGTCATTTCCGGCCGGTTCGCGGCATACAAGTACCCTGACCAGGTATGTACGTCGGTGCGTCGGCAGAATTAGTCTTACGGGCAACACGCCGAAATCGGCCCCGCCTGAGATGCGCCCTGCGGTAGCTTCGCTGGAACCACATCTTCCGGACTTGGAGGCTATTGTGCGGCGTGTCTCAGGCTTTTCATTTCTGATCGTCCTGCTCGCCGCGATTTGCGCCGGCACGGCGAGCTCGGCGCACGCGGAGCGATATCCGGTCGTCTACAACTTCTTCGAGGGCATCCCTGCCGAGCTGGCACACCCGGGTGGTTCGCTGCCCGGTACCAACGACTGGTCGTGTCGGCCGAGCGCGGCGCACCCGAACCCTGTCGTCCTCGCGCATGGCACCGGTGGTGGCGCACAGACGAATTGGGGCGTGTACGCGCCGGTGCTGGCCAACGAGGGGTACTGCGTCTATTCGGCCACCTTCGGCGCCTACGACCTGCCGTGGCCCATGTCCGCTATCGGCGGGATGCTTCCGATCGAGCAGAGCGCACCGCAGTTCGCCGACTTCGTGCGCCGCGTGCTCGCCAAGACCGGCGCGGCCAAGGTCGATATCGTCGCCCACTCACAGGGCAACTTCATCAGCAACTACTTCATCAAGCGGCTCGGTGGCGCGGGCGAGGTGGACAAGCTGGTCGGGTTGGCTCCGCCGTGGCAGGGTTCGAATGCCGGGGGCTTGGCCGAGCTCGCGGAGTACAGCGCCCGCATGGGCGCCAAGCCGGCCTTCGACGCCATCGCGGGGTTTGTCTGTCAGGCCTGCGGTCAGGCTGTCCGGGGATCGGATTTCGTGCTCGCGCTGAACTCCGACGGCGTCTACCACCCGAGCGTGACGTACACGAACATCGCGACCGGTCTGGATGCATCGGTGGTGCCGTACACCTCCGGGCTGGTTCCCGGGCCGAACGTGACGAATATCGTCGTCCAGGACGGCTGCACCGCGGACCACTCCGACCACGTGGGCATGGCGGGCAGTCCGAGGGCCGCCGCCTATATGCTCAACGCCCTCGATCCCGCGCATCCGCGCCCGGTACCCTGTGGTTATATCGCGCCGTTCGCCGGGTGACCGCGGGTGGCGGGCCGCACAGGCAGTGGCCGTCGGGCATCGCTGTTCGCTGAGGGCAAAACCTGGTTGGAAACGAATACCGCAATCCTCACGTTATGAGTGAATGACCGTGCTGTCGCCGGTCGGCATAGGGTGGACTGGCGGCGGCAACATTCCCCGCCAACTAGAGTGGAGGCGGGGGACGCAACCCCCGGGCTTCATGGCAGGTTGACGCCCACGGTTGTTACACAGCACACTGCGGCGTCTGTTGCCAGAATGTCGGAGCAGGAGAGTGAGGGAGCGATGTTCGAGAGGTTCACCGACCGCGCGAGGCGTGTCGTTGTCCTGGCCCAGGAAGAGGCCCGGATGCTCAACCACAACTACATCGGCACCGAGCACATCCTGCTGGGGCTGATTCACGAGGGTGAGGGCGTCGCGGCCAAGTCGCTCGAGTCGCTCGGCATTTCCCTGGAAGGCGTACGCAGCCAGGTGGAGGAGATCATCGGCCAGGGCCAGCAGGCTCCGTCCGGTCATATTCCGTTCACCCCGCGCGCCAAGAAAGTGTTGGAGCTGAGCCTGCGCGAGGCGCTGCAGCTCGGTCACAACTACATCGGCACCGAGCACATCCTGCTGGGGCTGATTCGCGAGGGCGAGGGCGTGGCGGCCCAGGTGCTGGTCAAGCTGGGCGCCGATCTCAACCGCGTGCGTCAGCAGGTCATCCAGCTGCTGTCCGGGTACCAGGGCAAGGAGCCGGTCGAGTCCGGCTCGCGTGGTGAAGCGGGTACCCCGTCCACCTCGTTGGTGCTCGACCAGTTCGGCCGAAATCTGACCCAAGCCGCGCTCGAAGGCAAACTCGACCCGGTCATCGGCCGGTCGAAGGAGATCGAGCGGGTCATGCAGGTGCTCAGTCGCCGCACCAAGAACAACCCGGTGCTGATCGGCGAGCCCGGTGTCGGTAAGACCGCCGTGGTCGAGGGCCTCGCGCAGGCCATCGTCAACGGCGAGGTTCCCGAGACGCTGAAAGACAAGCAGCTCTACACCCTCGACCTGGGTTCCCTGGTCGCGGGCAGCCGGTACCGCGGTGATTTCGAAGAGCGCCTGAAGAAGGTGCTCAAGGAGATCAACACCCGGGGCGACATCATCCTGTTCATCGACGAGCTGCACACGCTGGTCGGGGCGGGCGCCGCCGAGGGTGCGATCGACGCGGCGTCGATCTTGAAGCCGAAACTGGCTCGTGGCGAGCTGCAGACGATCGGCGCCACCACCCTCGACGAGTACCGCAAGTACATCGAGAAGGACGCCGCACTGGAGCGCCGGTTCCAGCCGGTCCAGGTGGGCGAGCCGACCGTCGAGCACACGATCAATATCCTCAAGGGCCTGCGGGACCGCTACGAGGCGCACCATCGGGTATCCATCACCGACGGCGCGCTGGTAGCCGCCGCGACGCTGGCCGACCGCTACATCAACGACCGGTTCCTGCCGGACAAGGCGATCGACCTGATCGACGAGGCGGGCGCGCGGATGCGGATTCGGCGGATGACCGCTCCGCCGGACCTGCGCGAGTTCGACGACAAGATCGCCGACGCGCGCCGGGAGAAGGAGTCCGCGATCGATGCGCAGGACTTCGAGAAGGCCGCACGGCTGCGGGACAAGGAGAAGCAGCTCGTCGCCAAGCGGGCCGAGCGCGAGAAGCAGTGGCGCTCAGGTGATCTGGACGTCGTGGCCGAGGTCGATGACGAGCAGATCGCCGAGGTGCTCGCCAATTGGACCGGTATCCCGGTGTTCAAGCTCACCGAGGAGGAGACCACCCGTCTGCTCCGCATGGAGGACGAGCTGCACAAGCGGATCATCGGTCAGGAGGACGCGGTCAAGGCGGTCTCCAAGGCGATCCGCCGTACCCGTGCCGGTCTGAAGGACCCGAAGCGGCCATCCGGCTCGTTCATCTTCGCCGGGCCGTCCGGCGTCGGTAAGACCGAGCTGTCCAAGGCGCTGGCGAACTTCCTGTTCGGCGACGACGACGCGCTCATCCAGATCGATATGGGCGAGTTTCACGACCGTTTCACCGCCTCACGCCTGTTCGGCGCCCCTCCGGGCTACGTCGGCTACGAGGAGGGCGGTCAGCTCACCGAGAAGGTGCGCCGCAAGCCGTTCTCGGTCGTGTTGTTCGACGAGATCGAAAAGGCGCACCAGGAGATCTACAACACGCTGCTGCAGGTCTTGGAGGACGGCCGCCTCACCGACGGTCAGGGCCGGACCGTGGACTTCAAGAACACGGTGCTGATCTTCACCTCGAACCTCGGTACGTCGGATATCTCGAAGGCCGTCGGTTTGGGCTTCACGCAGAGCAACGCCGAGGGTTCGAACTACGAGCGGATGAAGCTCAAGGTCAACGATGAGTTGAAGAAGCACTTCCGACCGGAGTTCCTCAACCGCATCGATGACGTCATCGTGTTCCACCAGCTCACGACCGACCAGATCGTGCAGATGGTGGACCTGATGATCAACCGGGTCGAGAAGCAACTGAAGAACAAGGACATGGCGCTCGAGCTCTCCGAGCAGGGCAAGGCGCTGCTGGCCAAGCGTGGCTTCGACCCCGTGCTCGGTGCCCGGCCGCTGCGCCGGACCATCCAGCGTGAGATCGAGGACCAGCTGTCGGAGAAGATCCTCTTCGGCGAGATCGGCCCCGGCCAGACCGTCGTCGTCGATGTCGAAGGCTGGGATGGCGAGGGCTCCGGTGAGAATGCCAAGTTCACGTTCACCGGCAAGGCGAAACTCACCAAGGCTCCCAGTGCGGAGAAGCCTGAAGTCGTGCTGACCGGCGCGGCCGAAGGTCCCGTCGAGTCGGCGTCTGGCGAGTAAGTCATACGACGAAGGCCCGTGCACACCGAAACGGTGTGCACGGGCCTTTTCGTGTCCTGTGCCGAATTGCGCGGCGCTCGGAAGACCGACCATGGCCGCCGTAGTGCCGGCCGCCCTTCTACTGGCCGTGGATCAGCGCGACTGCTGCCATCGGCCGACCGCCCGTTCTGTTCCGGTGCGCTATTGCTTCGCGGGCTGGTCGGATGCGGTCGGCTGCCCCGCAGCATGGTGGTGCAGCGAGCTGTTCGGCGCCGTCGGTTTCTGCTCCACCGCGTGCGCGGGCAGTCGAGCCGCGACTCGGAATCCGCCGCTCGGGCGCGGGCCCGCCGTGAGTGCGCCGCCGAGCGCGTGCGCCCGCTCCCGCATGCCGATGATGCCGTTGCCGCCGCTCGTGCCAGACCTGGGCGCCGGTGCTCCCGTAGGCCGGGCGTTGTCGACGGTGATGTCGATCGAATCCGCCGTGTAGCGCACGGTCACCGTGGCGTCGGCGCCCGGCGCGTGCAGTACCACGTTGGTCAGCGACTCCTGGATGATCCGTGCTGCCGCCGCATCGATCACGCTGGGCAGCGACTGCGGAGTGCCGCGAACCTGGGCGTCTACCGTCAGGCCGGTCGCGCGGGGGAGTCGCAGCAGCTGGTCCAGGTCGTCGATGCTCGGCGTGGGAGAACGTGGTGCCGGTGTGGGTTCGGCGACTCCACCGCCCCGTCCAGGACGGTTGTTCGCGGTCGAATCTCGTTCGCTCGCTACCGATTTGTTCCGGGCCGGTTCGGGGCTGTGGCGGGTGCGCCGACGTCTGTCCCGCTCGTCCACGGGGGAGTCGCGCGTCGGTTCGTCCGGTGTGGTCACTGTTGCGGAATGGATCGTGTGCAGCAGCGAGTGCATGTCCGCCAGCGCATCGCGGCTCGCGGTCTTGATTGCCGTCAATGCCGACTCCGCCTGCTCCGGTTTCTTGTCGAGCAGTTCCAGTGCCACCGATGATTGCACGTTGATCACCGAAAGGTGGTGTGCCAGACCATCGTGCAACTCGCGCGCGAGGGCGAGACGTTCTTCGCCGTTGCGCCGTTCGCGCCACGCCACCTCATCCCTGCGGGTGGCCTCGGCCTGCTGCCTGCGTGCGACGAAGACCGCCTGGCGCTGCCGAACGACCTCGGCCACCAAGAGCAACACGGCCAGGCATGCCATCAGCGCGAATACCTGCCACACGGTGGCAGTTCGGCCCAGCAGCGCGGGCAGCGGCCAGATCAGAGTCAGGGCGCAGAGTGGGACGAGTGGGTAGGTCCACCAACGGGACCCGGTGCTCGCGGCAGTGAGAAACGCGGTGACCAGCGAGACGAAAATCGGCACGTCCCCGTAGCCGAGCAGGACATAGGTCAGGCACACCGCGAGGGTGACCACGAATACCGGCACCGGGTACGCCCGCCGCCAGATCAGTGCCACCGGCCCGGCAAGCAACAGCAGATAGCCGACGATATCGAGAGACCGCACTCCGCTCTGCCCCATGTTCGCGAACGTGCCCCCGACCAGCTGAATCGCGGCCACAACAAGCGCGACTCCCTGGTCCGAGCCGACCGAACTCCGATCCGTCATCCCTGCCACCCGCACCCCCGTAGCCTATGCGGCTCGGCAATGTTTCGAGGCCCGCCTCGAAACGTATTTCTCGGATATCTTGTGCGGCGCTGCCCGTCGGCATTGCTCCGCGGCGTTCCGCGGTATCGGCGCGACCGGCCTCGGCATGTCATCGACGAAGGCCAGCGCGGGCACCGTGTTCGCGCTGACCTCGAGGCGTCGTGCCGACCAGGGCGACGAATCCGCAGCGACCCGAGCACGACCGCGGTGTGGTCGGACGTGGCCCGGATTTCGCTTGGTGTGTGCTGGATTGCTGAGGTGAGCTGGCGCGGGCGGAGGGGCCGATGCGGGGCGGAGCGTCCGGAGGGTTCGTGCGGTTCGGGAGATGCGCCGGGGCGAACGACATACCGGTGCGCTGAAGCGGGCCGACCAGGGTAGGTTCGAGCTGAATCGTCACACATCATCGGCGAAAGGACCGTGATGCCCACACGTACCGCTCGTACTGCTTGGACCGGCACTCTGCAGGAAGGTTCCGGACAGGTTGAGCTGGCCAGTTCGGGGGTCGGCAAGTACGACGTGTCGTTCCCCAAACGTGCGGCGGAGGATGCCGACGGCACCACCAGCCCGGAGGAACTGATCGCGGCCGCGCACTCGTCCTGCTACGCGATGGCCCTCTCGGCGCAGCTCGGTAACGCCGGCAGCACCCCGGAGAGCCTGGATGTCACCGCCGACGTGACCCTCGGCCCCGATCCGGCAGGCGGCTTCCGGATCAGCGGAATCAAGCTGACGGTCCGCGGGCGCGTCCCTGGCGTCGATGCCGAGGCCTTCCAGGCCGCCGCCGAAGCCGCCAAGGCCGGCTGCCCCGTGAGCAAGGCACTCGCAGGCGTCGACCACATCACCCTGGATGCGGCCCTCGCGTAGTCCGCGCAGTTGTTTGGTTCTTCGCACACTCCGTAGGTGTGTGAGGAGCCATGCGGAAGTGCGGAGAATCAGCGAGAGTGGCGGCCGCGCCGAGCGGGTGCAGCGGGCTGGATGACGATCAGGACGGCATCTTCCTCGCCTAGTTGGATGGCAGGCGCTGTCCGGCCTCGGCCTCGTTCGCGAGCAGTGCGACGGCGAGACCGGACGAACGCGACCAGAATGGTGTGCGGCGACGGGCTGCGCTGTCCGCGCGCAACGGTACGGACAGAACGAAAAGGTAGTGCCGGCCATAGCACCGACACTGCCTATCGCAATCCGGACGCCGATCAGCCTGTGGTAGCGACCGAGTCTCGTACCGGAGCGGCGGTGCGCGTCGCGAATTCGGTGAGGGCGGCGAAACCGAGGGCCAAGGCAGCCCATAGCGTGGCCGTCTCGGCCAGCGAGGACACCCGGAACTGCCACAGCAGAGTGGCGGGGAACTCGGCGCTCACCTCGTTGACGCCGGGCAGCAGGATGTAGCCGAGCGTCGTCACCGAGACCAAGCCGACGACGCCCCCGATCAGCCGCACCGTGAACAGTTGTCCGCGCAACACCTTGAATACGGACACCGCAACGGCGACGGCCACGATGCCGAGCAGCACCGCCGCCACCCAGAGCAGGGTCCGTTCGTTGATGGTCTCCGGATCACCCACGGCGGGTGGGTTGGCCGGGTATTTGAAGAACGGCACGGCGACGATCGCGAGCCAACCGCCGGCGCCGAGCGCCAGGGCGAGATTCGGCCCGGGCAGCGTGGTGTAGCGCCGCGCGACATGCGCGACCGAGGCGTAGATGGCGCCTAGGGCGAGGCCTGCCAACCCGAGTGCGAGGAATTGCCCCGCCTTTTGCCCGGTGCGGCTCACCAACGGCGCTTCGTCGTCACCGTGCGAATGCACGCCTGCGTCACCGTGCGAATGCACGCCTGCGTCACCGTGCGAATGCACGCCTGCGTCACCGTGCGAATGCACGCCTGACGGTTCGGAATCCGCGCTGTGCGCGTGTTCGCCCGCGGAGTGGGCTTCTTCGATGGCGATCGCGGCGTCGACCTTGGGCTCGCCGACGAAATAACCTACCGTCGCGGCCAACAGCCCGGCGATCAGGCCGGCGAGTAGACCGCGCACCAGCAGGGACGTGAGTGAACCGGTCAGTGGCACGGAAGCCCCAGCAGGTGGCGTCCGTCATGCATCAGTTCATGCAGGTACATCCCGCCGCGCGAGATGGCGCCCTGATCGAAACCGACCAGGTACAGCGTGAGCAGTGCGAGAAGAACGACACCGACCGTGACGAGCACGGTGGCCAGGGAATCGGTTGCCCGGCTGGGTGAATGCGCGATGGCCATTCGAGTCCTCCTTGGGATGCGCGTCCCATCGGGTGGTGGCGCGACGGTGCCGGTGTCTGGCTCTCCGGCGCCGGTTACCCGATGCACGGAATACAGTGGCGCGACCGCTCCGGAATCACACCGGAATTACCACATCACCATCGCGTTTGTCTCTCGAACTGTGACACCTGTGGACGTCCGACGTCAATAGGATCGGGACGCCCGTACCACGGCGTCGGGCGAGTCGCCGGGCAGAGCGCGCTGCCCGGCGGTAGGTATTCGGTGTCAGTTCGCCGGCTTCGCGGCGACGTCGAGTACGACCTCGAACTCGAGCAGCGAGGCGCCCGTCGAGACCGGCTTCTTACGCTCGCCCGCGTGCGCCTCGCGTGCGGGTCCGTCCCGCCAGGCCGCGAAGGATTCCTCCGAATCCCACTGGGTGACAACGAAGTACCGGTTTTCTCCGGCGACCGGGCGCAGCAGCTGGAACCCCAGGAAACCCGGCGAATTCTCGACCGCGTGCGCACGATGGGCGAAACGCTTCTCCAGCTCTGGGCCCGCGCCCTCGGGAATCTCGATCGCATTGATCTTCACAACAGCCATGGGATCCAAGCTAGCGGTTCGCGCCGAGTTGCCGCTCGGGGACTCGTATTGTCGAACCGATGTTGCACGACGAGGGCGGAGCAGGCGCGCCGATCCTGCTGCTGCACGGACTGATGGGCAGCGCGCGCACCTGGCGCGATCAGCTGGACTGGCTGCGCGAGTACGGGCACGTCTACACCTTCGACTCGGCAGGTCACGGCAGGCCCGCCCCCGACGAACCGACTACCGAGGCGTTCGTGGCGGATCTGGCCGCGGGCACGGTGGAGATCACGGAGCCGATGGTCCTGATCGGCCATTCGATGGGTGCGCTGCACGGCTGGGTGTTCGCCGCGACGTACCCCGAGCGGGTGCGTGCGCTGGTGATCGAGGACATCGCACCGGATTTCACCGGCCGTACCGCCACGGACTGGGCCGCGATGATCGAGGCATGGCCGCAGCCGTTTCCCGACGCCGAGGCCGTGCTCTCGTTTTTCGGCCCGGTCGCTGGGCGGTACTTCCTGAGTTCGTTCGAGCACGGGTCGGATGGATACCGGCTGCACGGCTCGGTTGCCGCTTTCCGCGAAATCTCCGAGGAGTGGGGCACCCGCGACTTCTGGCCGCAATGGCGGGCGATCCGGGTGCCCGCCCTGCTGCTGGAGGGCGAACACGGCATCACCCCGGCAGGGCAGATGCGGCAGATGGCCGCCGCGCACCCGGATGCCGACTACGTGCTGGTCCCGGGCGCGGGTCATCTGGTGCACGACGACCAGCCGGAGCGCTACCGGGCGGAAGTCGAGCGTTTTCTCCATCGGGTATTAGGCGGCTAGCCTGTCGGCACGACGAGCCGTTGTTCGACTTTCGGTGTGTTGCCGGTCGCGCGACCGTCCGTTGTTATCCGGTTCTGTGGACCGATCGGTCTGTTGTCAGGCTGGGCACGCGCGGGTGGCTGGGCCGGTGTCGGTGAGGCGGTTCGTTCAGCCGGTGCGAGTGGCCAGGCCGCCGTTGCGCACGGGTGTCGGTCATCCGGTCTCCGTGGCGAGCCCGCCCTCGCCCGCGAGCGCGAACAGCCCATCGGGGGTCTGTTCGATCAAGCCGTCCACCAGCAGCGAATCCAGGGCGCGATCGCGCTGGCCGGAGTCGCGGGTCCAGGCGAGATCGAGGCGCATTCGTTCGACCGGCCCGCTGGCGGCGCGCAGCACATCCAGTAGGCGACCGCGCGCCTGCCGGTCGGTGCCCTCGTACTTCTGGGTGCGGCGGACTACCTCGGTCACCGGGCGGCCCGCGTCGACCCAGGCGCAGCGCGGCAGCGGGCAGCGCGAGCACCCGGGGGTGCGTGCGGTACACACAGTCGCCCCGAGTTCCATCAGAGCCGCCGAGAACACCGCGGCGTGGTCGATCCGGCGCGGCAGCAGGGCTTCGGTCTCCGGCAAGTCGCGCGAGGACGGATTCCCCGCCTCCGCGCGCCCGTGCACGGCCCGGGCGACCACTCGGCGGACATTCGTATCGACTACCGGGACCCGCTGGCCGAACGCGAAGCACGCGACGGCCCGTGCGGTGTACGCGCCGATCCCGGGCAGACCGAGTAGTATATCCACCTCGTCGGGCACCGCGTCACCATGCTCGACCGCCAGGACTCGGGCGCACTCGTGCAACCGCAGCGCGCGGCGCGGATACCCGAGTTTGCCCCAAGCCCGCAGCACCTCGGCCTGCGAGGAAGCGGCCATGGCGGAGGGGGCCGGCCAGCGCGCCACCCACTCCCGCCAGATCGGTTCGACGCGCACCACCGGAGTCTGCTGCAACATGATCTCGCTCATCAGAATCTGCCAGGCGGTGACACCGGGTCGGCGCCACGGCAGGTCGCGCGCCGTCTCCTGATACCAGTCCACCAACATGTCGGCGTCGATACCGTTGCGTGCGCCGTTCTGCACTGTCCTCACTATTCCTGTCCTACTGCCGCAGTCGCTATTTGCCGACCTGTAACCGACCGAACTCGCTGGTAGCACCCGTCACGTGCACAATGGTCGGTATGCCTGATTCCAACCCGATCAGCGCCTGGAAGTCCCTGCGGGAGGGCAACGAGCGCTTCGTCAACGGCGAGCTGCTGCATCCTAGCCAGGGTGCGGCCCACCGGGCCACACTCGTCAGTGGCCAGCATCCGCACGCGATTTTGTTCGGTTGCGGTGACTCGCGAGTCGCGGCCGAGTTGATCTTCGACCAGGGGCTCGGTGACATGTTCGTGGTGCGCACCGCGGGACATGTGGTCGACAGCTCGGTGCTCGGATCGATCGAGTACGGGGTGCAGGTGCTCAACGTGCCGTTGATCGTAGTGCTCGGGCACGACAGCTGCGGCGCGGTGAAGGCGACCATCGACGCGCTCGACGGTGGCGAGGTTCCCGGCGGATTCATCCGCAGCGTGGTCGAGCGAGTCACGCCATCCATTCTGATCGGGCGGCGGGAAGGCCTGTCCACTGTCGACGAGATGGAGGCCAGGCACGTGGTGGAGACCAGTCGCCTGCTCATGCAGCGGTCGATGATCATCTCGCAACGGGTCGCGACCGGTGAGTGCGCGATTGCCAGCGTGACGTACAAACTGGCCGAAGGCCGGGTGCAACTCCAGCGTGTCGTCGGCAATATCGGCGAGCTTGCCTGACCGGGTAGCGCGGAGTTTTCCCAGCGTGTGGGCCAGAATCGGCCTGAACCGAGTGTGCCCGCCGCCGACACGCCGTGCCCCTGAGGCGTTGCACCCGACCGTGCCCTTACCGTTGAGTCGTGCTGGAACCGCATGGACCGCTGCCACCGGAGATCTATTGGCGTCGACGCGTATTCGCCATCGGTATCCTCGTCTCGGCGCTCGCGCTGATGATCTGGCTGGTGGCGATGGTCGCGAACGGCGGTCATTCGCCGGGCGACGGCAACGCGGCGGCGTCGAGTTCGACCACCGTGGCGCAGAAATCCGGTGCGAGTTCCTCGGTCAAGACGTCGAGCAGTTCGGAAGCCCCGAGGCCGACCAACAGTGCCATCGCCACCCCGAGCGCACCGCCTGCTGTGGCGGCGGGGCAGTGTCCGGACCAATCGCTGGCCGTCAAGATCAGCGTGGATCAGCCGTCCTACAAGGTCGGCGATCAACCGGATCTGCGGATCGTCATCACCAACATTTCCAGCACCCAGTGCCAGCGCGATATGAATCTGTCCTCGATCCAGGCGTCGGTTCTGTCACTGGACGGACTGCGCCGGTTGTGGACGAGTTCGGATTGCTCGCCTACCGAGGAGTCCAGCACGCGGATCCTCAAGCCCGGCGAGCAGGCCTTGTTCACCGTGCAGTGGTCGGGTATGACCTCCCAGATCGGGTGTAGCGGTGAGCGCGTGCAGGTTCCCCCGGGCGCTTATCAAGCCGTCGCTCAATTCGGCCCGGTGCGCAGCGCCCCCGAGCCCTTCAACCTGACCCCCGCCTGACGCCCGGCGGGGGCGAGCGCGACGCCATCCTGGGGCTGAGCGCACAGGCGCCGACACTGCTTTCCGCACCGGGACGTTGCGGAGTGTGACGAGCTATCGGCTACTCGCCGGCCTCCGGTTTGGTGTACGGCGCGCGTAACTTGGCCATCCGGATTGCCGAACCCACATCGGTGACCTCGTGAATCCGCATGCCGCCGCCGCTGATTCGATCAAGTCCCGGTGGCACCAGGGCCGTGGTGAAGCCGAGCCGCTCCGCCTCGGCCAGCCGGCGTGCCAGCCCGGTCACTTTACGTACCTCACCGGCCAGCCCGACCTCGCCGAGTATCACCCAGCCCGCGGGGATCGCCCGATCGGTCGCGGCACTCGCGAGGGCCAGCGCTATGGCCAGGTCCGCCGCGGGCTCCACCAGCCGCATACCGCCGACGGTGGCGGCATAGACGTCGTGCTTGCCCAAGTACACCTTGCTGCGGCTCTGCAGCACGGCGAGCACCATGGCGACCCGGTTGTAGTCGAGCCCGCTCACCGCGCGGCGCGGAGCCGGAATCTGGGTCTCCAGGGTGAGTCCTTGCACCTCGCCGACCAAGGGCCGCTTACCGTCCATCGCCACGGTGACGGCGGTGCCGGATACCGAATCGGTCCGATGGTGCAGGAACAGGCCGGACGGGTCGTCGACGCAGGCGATGCCGTCCTCGTGCAGTTCGAAACAGCCCACCTCGTCGGCGCTGCCGAAACGGTTCTTGAGTCCGCGCACCATACGCAGTGTGGAGTTTTTATCGCCTTCGAACTGCAGCACTACGTCGACCAGGTGCTCGAGCGTGCGCGGGCCCGCGACATTGCCGTCCTTGGTGACGTGCCCGACCAGCAACACCGCGATACCGCTCGCCTTGGCCAGCGAGGTCACGGCGGCGGTCACCGCGCGCACCTGGGTGACACCGCCGATCACACCGTCCGCGTCCGGGGCGAGCATGGTCTGCACCGAATCGACCACGAGCAGCGTCGGCCGAACCTGTTCGACATGTCCGAGCACAATCGACAGATCCGACTCCGCGGCGAGATAGACCCGATCGTGCACCGCGCCGGTGCGATCGGCGCGCAGCCGGACCTGGCCCGCGGACTCCTCCGCGGTGACGTAGAGCGACTTCTCGCCGGTCTGGGTCGCCCAGCGGTGCGCCACCTCGAGCAGCAGCGTCGACTTGCCCACGCCCGGCTCGCCCGAGAGCAAGACCACCGAACCGGGTACGACCCCACCGCCGAGCACCCGATCGAGCTCGCTCACCCCGGTCGGCCTGGCTTTGGTGATCTGCGAATCGATCCCCGAAATCGGGGTCGCCGCGGTACTCGGCAACATCGCCTTGCGACCGGGCGGCCCGATGGCCCCCGCCGAGACGACCACCTCGCTCACGGTGCCCCACGCGCCGCACCCGGAACACTTGCCCACCCATTTCGCGACTTCGTGCGCACATGCGGAACACCGAAAGATCGGCTTGGTCTTGGCCACACGCGCACCTTACGTATCGCATCCGACAAGCAAGACACGACGCAGACAAATGTCCGCCGCGCCAGACACACCAGGCAGTCGGCCTCGGTCGGCGAGTGGCCACGACGACAGGTCGCGGCTACTCCGACGACTTCATCGGCACAACGGTCCGCAGCATCCGCTCATGGCGCGTCGAACTGGAATCGGGCGTTGTCGACGGCATGGGCGGAACGCATCGATGTGACACGCACGCCAGTTTGCGAAGGCGTGCGGGCCGCGTCGGAGTATTCGTTCGCAGGCGCTGCCGAACGAGCACACCCTCAGGATTCGTGCCGCTCGGCCTTTGTTCCGGCGTCGACCGGCACCTGGACCTGGGCGGTTCCGTTCTGCTTGAAGTCGAACGAGACGTTGTAGGTCAGGCCGGGGGTGATGTCTTTGTTCAGGCCGGTGATCTCGATCAGGATCGGGTTGGCCTCGGGGTCATCGGCGGCGGGCTGGGCGTCGTGGTTGCCCGCGCCGTGCGCGGAGGCTGCGGCCGGCGCGTTCGCCGGCTCGGCGGAGGCGACCACGGTCTGCTGCGGGGTGACCTGGACGGTGGACTTGCCCGCCGTCGGGGTGATCTTCACCGTGCCGAGGTCGGTGTCGATGCCGGTCAACTCATCGGCGACGGACTCGCTGTTGTTGATGATGGACAGCGCGACAATCGCCTTGCCGCCTTTGCTGTTGGTGTACGCGCCGCCCTCGGAGGGAAAGACGATGTGCACGTTGCGCAACGCGATGCTGCCGGCCTCGGCGTGGGCGCCGTTCACGGCGGAGACCTGGTCCGCGGTCTGCGAGATCTGGCCCGCGCCGCAGCCGGACAGCGCGATCGCCGCTCCGGCGGCGAGTGCGGCAACTGTCACCATGCGACGTCGCGCCCCCTTGGGGGCGGTCACAGCTTTCAGGGCAGTCACGGGTTGTCCCTCCATGTCGACCGGGCTCGGCTCCACCGGGGAGCGTAGTAACTAGGCAGCGTAGTAGTTCTCTTCGCGACTCGGGCGCGCGGGCTGTGCCAACTCGTCCCCGGCTGCCGCTCGTCCCCGCGGCCGAGCGGTTTGTTCCGGAATGGCGTGGGTGTGACGTCGTGGCCTGTTCGGGCCCCGACACCCCGGCGTTGGATAACAGTTCGGTCGAGCTTCGGAAGTCGCACGGAAAATGCCCGGTCGCTGCAGGTGCCGTGACCGTGGCCGAGCCTGGCGATAACTCGTTCTGGCCCAACGTAATGCACACCGCCTAGCTTCTGTCAAGCCCCACGGTTGCCTCGTTGTGGCCCTGACCTGCACAGTTGATCGCGCCGTTATCGAGTCGCATGTTAAACTGTGAACATCGAAAGGGGCACGGGACACATGATTTTTAAGGTCGGAGACACCGTCGTTTACCCCCACCACGGAGCGGCGCTGATCGAAGCAATCGAGACTCGCACCATCAAGGGTGAGCAAAAAGAGTATCTGGTCCTGAAGGTCGCCCAAGGCGATCTGACTGTTCGGGTTCCCGCAGAAAATGCCGAATACGTCGGCGTACGGGACGTCGTCGGCCAGGAGGGTCTCGATCGGGTCTTCCAGGTGCTGCGTGCGCCGCATACGGAGGAGCCGACCAACTGGTCCCGCCGCTATAAGGCCAACCTGGAGAAGCTCGCCTCCGGCGATGTGAACAAGGTTGCCGAGGTCGTTCGCGATCTGTGGCGTCGGGAGCAGGACCGCGGCCTGTCCGCTGGCGAGAAGCGCATGCTCGCCAAAGCTCGTCAGATCCTCGTCGGTGAACTCGCGCTCGCCGAGGGCACCGACGACGGCAAGGCCGAGACGCTGCTCGACGAGGTGCTGGCAGCGGCTTCCTGACCGTGAACACACCTGACAACGGTGTCCGTTCCGATGGACCCGTCGTTGCTTTGGTGCCTGCCGCCGGTCGTGGCGTGCGTCTGGGTGAATCCATGCCCAAGGCGTTTGTCACGGTCGGCGGCACACCTATGGTCCGGCTCGCTGTCGAAGGCTTGATCGCCTCCGGCGTGGTCGACCGGATTATCGTCATGGTTCCCACCGAACTCGTCGACAGCGCCGTTGCCCTGCTGCCGCCCTCGGGTTCGGTGCAGGTGGTCGTCGGCGGCGCCGAACGCATCGACTCGGTACGTGCGGGTGTGGCCGCGGCACCCGACGCCGCTTATTTCCTCGTGCACGACGCCGCGCGTGCCCTGACACCGCCCGAGCTGGTCGCCCGGGTGGTGGCGGAGTTGCGGTCCGGCCAGCTCGCCGTGGTTCCGGGTCTCCCGGTCACCGACACCATCAAGGCCGTCGACCCGACCGGCACGGTGACCGGCACGCCGGACCGCGGACAGTTGCGTGCCATCCAGACGCCACAGGGGTTCGCCGCCGATCTATTGCGCTCGGCCTACGCGGCCGAGGGAGTCCAGGCCACCGACGACGCGGGGCTGGTCGAGAAGCTCGGCGTCCAGGTCCGCACGATCCCGGGCGACCCGATGGCGTTCAAGATCACCACTCGGCTCGACCTGGTGCTCGCCAACGCGGTGCTGGACGGCGCGGGCATCCGGGCGGTGGCGCCGTGAGCATGCGCGTCGGCATCGGCAGCGACGTCCACCCGGTCGAGTCGGGCCGGCCCTGCTGGATGGCGGGTTTGCGGTTCGACGGTGAAGACGGCTGTGCGGGCCACTCCGACGGCGACGTCGCCGCGCATGCGTTGTGCGACGCATTGTTGTCCGCGGCGGGTCTCGGCGACGTCGGTGCGGTATTCGGTACCGGGCGCCCCGAATGGGAAGGCGTTTCCGGTGCGGCCATGGTGGCGGAAGTGCGCAGGCTGCTCGGCGAGGCGGGTTTCGAGGTGGTCAACGCGGCGGTCCAGGTGATCGGCAATCGACCCAAGATCGGGCCGCGACGCGCCGAGGCGCAGCGGGTGCTCGGGGAGTTGCTCGGCGCACCAGTTTCGGTGTCCGGCACCACGACTGACGGCCTCGGGCTGACCGGCCGTGGCGAGGGAGTCGCCGCGGTGGCGACCGCCCTGCTGCAAGCCTGTCGTTGATCCAGCTCCCGCGGATCAGAGCCGGTCCGTGAACGCCCTTATATACCAGCTAGGATCGACTGCCGTGACTCTGCGCCTCTTTGACACCGACACGCGGACCATGCGCGACTTCGCGCCTTTGGTCCCCGGCCGTGCGTCGGTGTACCTCTGTGGCGCCACCGTGCAGGGTGAGCCGCACATCGGTCATGTGCGCAGCGGAGTCGCGTTCGACGTGCTGCGGCGCTGGTTGCTCGCGCACGACTACGACGTCTGGTTCATTCGCAACGTCACCGATATCGAGGACAAGATCCTGACCAAGGCCGCCGAGGCGGGCAGACCGTGGTGGGAGTGGGCCGCTACGCACGAGCGCGCATTCGACCGCGCGTACGAACTGCTCGGTGTGCTGCCGCCATCCGCGGAACCCCGCGCCACCGGCCACATCACCCAGATGGTCGAGATGATGCAGCGGCTGATCGACCGGGGCCATGCCTATGCCGCGGCCGGCAACGTCTACTTCGACGTTGTCAGCTACCCGGGCTATGGGCAATTGTCCGGCCACAAACTCGACGACGTGCATCAAGGCGAAAGCGCGGGTATGGGCAAACGCGACCCGCGCGACTTCACCTTGTGGAAGGCCGCCAAGCCCGGCGAGCCGACCTGGCCGTCGCCGTGGGGTCCGGGCCGTCCCGGTTGGCATCTGGAGTGCTCCGCGATGGCCGAGTTCTATCTCGGCCCCGAGTTCGATATCCACTGCGGCGGTATGGATCTGGTTTTCCCGCACCACGAGAACGAGATCGCCCAGTCGAAGGCGGCTGGGGACGGCTTCGCCAGGTACTGGCTGCATAACGGCTGGGTGACCATGGGCGGTGAGAAAATGTCCAAGTCGCTGGGAAACGTGCTCTCGGTGCCGAACGTGCTCAAAAAGGTTCGCGCCGTGGAACTGCGTTTCTACCTGGGCAGTGCGCACTACCGCTCGATGCTGGAGTACTCGGACAAGGCGTTGTCCGACGCCGCACAGTCCTACCAGCGCATCGAGGCTTTCGTGAATCGAGTCCTGGACCGGGCGGGCGATATCCCGGTGGGCAAGTGGACCGACGCGTTCGCGGCCGCCATCGATGACGATCTCGCGGTGCCGAAGGCGCTCGCCGAAATTCACGGCGTGGTGCACGAGGGGAACAAAGCGCTGGAGGCGGGGGCGATCGAGACGGCGTGTGACCTGGCCGGCCAGGTGCGCGCCATGCTCGGCATTCTCGGTGTCGACCCGCTCGATCCGCACTGGTACGCCCCTGGCGACTCGTCCTCCGCACTCGGTGCCTTGGATGTGCTGGTGCGTGCCGAACTCGACCGTCGTCAGCAGGCGCGGGCGGCGAAAGACTGGGCGAGCGCCGACGCCGCCCGTGACCGCCTGCAGTCCGCGGGCATCGAGGTCACCGATACGGCCAACGGTCCCGAATGGGCGCTTGGCGCAGCGCAATCCGGAAAGGCCGACTGATGGCAGGAAATTCGCAGCGCAAAGGTGCGATTCGCAAGGGCGGGACCAAGAAGGGGGCTGTGGTCGGCTCCGGTGGCAAGCGCAGGCGCGGACTGGAGGGTCGAGGTGCGACCCCGCCCGCCGAGCAGCGCACCAAGCATCCCGCCGCCAAGCGAGCGGCCGCCAAAGCCAAGGCCGCGCAGGGCCGTTCGACGGCTACGCGCGGTGGCGCGGCGTCGCGGTCCGCGGGTCGCAAGGGTGACGACGGTCCGGAGCTGGTGCTGGGACGTAACCCGGTGGTCGAGTGTCTGCGCGCGGGCGTGCCCGCTACCGCGCTGTATGTCGCGGTCGGCACCGAGAACGACGACCGGCTGACCGAGAGCGTGCGGATCGCCGCGGACGCGGGCATCTCCATCCTGGAGGTGCCGCGTACCGACCTGGATCGGTTGAGTGCCAACGGGTTGCATCAGGGTCTCGCGCTGCAGGTGCCGCCGTACCGCTATGCCCATCCGGACGACCTACTCGCCGAAGTCCACAATTCGGGCAGTCCCGCGCTGCTCGTCGCGCTGGACAATATCTCCGATCCGCGCAACCTCGGTGCGGTGATTCGCTCGGTCGCCGCGTTCGGTGGTCAGGGCGTGCTGATCCCGCAGCGGCGCAGCGCGAGCGTCACCGCGGTGGCCTGGCGCACCAGCGCGGGCGCCGCGGCGCGGCTCCCGGTCGCCCGCGCGACGAATCTGACTCGTACGCTGAAGGATTGGGCGTCCAAGGGCGTGCAGGTCATCGGCCTGGACGCGGGTGGCGACACCACGCTGGACGAGTTCGATGGTCGCGGGCCCACGGTCATCGTGGTCGGTTCGGAGGGAAAGGGCTTGTCTCGCCTGGTCCGCGAGACCTGCGACGCGATTGTATCGATCCCGATGGCGGGACCGGTGGAATCGCTCAACGCCTCGGTCGCCGCTGGTGTTCTGCTCTCCGAAGTCGCCAGGCAACGCCGGGCCTGACCGCGGCTGTGCCACGTTCCGCGTGGATTCCGGGGTACCGATCGGGTGCACGTAGGTCGTGTCCAGGTCCTGCCTCCGGTGTCACTCGCGTGCCGGACGTGTCGGATATGTGCTTTGCTCGCGTCGAAATCGGTTGTTACGCATCGTTTTTCAGTTGATGCACGGATCTGCCGAGTGGGCGAAAAGGGTGTGGCGCCCGGACGGGTCAACTCGGCGGGCGCGCGAAGTGTTCGACCGGAACGCGTGCACCGGTCCGTGACGCGCGGCTTGCGGCGCCGAACGAGCGGGCGAAAAACGCGCAGCGGCAGGGCAGCCCGGCAAAATACGCGGAGAGGTGGCGGGAGCACCGTAGAATTCAGCTGGTGGTGATACCCAACCAGCCCATCGGCCAGACGATCGAGCATCCGAACGCGACGGCGGTGTTGTTCCTCGGCGCGGCGAGCCTGCTCTGCTGCGGAGTGCTCGGACCGGTGGCATGGGCACTGGGCAAGCGGGCGCTCGACCAGATCGATCACTCCGGCGGTGCGCTCGGTGGCCGCACCCAGGTGGTGGTCGGGTATATCCTCGGCATCATCGGCACCGTTCTGATGGTCATCTTCGCGGTGCTGTTCCTGTTGATCCTGTTCGGTGGTAACGCCTAGTCCAGACTAGGACGTTCCCGTTCGGTGTGCACGTCCCAGGCGGGCCATTCCGAGCTGATGCTGCCGGTCCAGTTCGGCTGCCGACGGTCCCGAAACGCCGCCATGGCCTCGCCGCCGTCGATGCTCTTGGCGACATGCTGGTTGAGATCGGTTTCCAGCTGGCCGACCATGGTCGAACTCATCCCGATGCCCTCCCATAACAGCCGCTTGGACAGCGCCACCGGTAACGGCGCCGACCCGCTGGCGATGTCGTGCGCGACCGACAATGCTGTCGGCAGCACCTCGCCCGCGAGGAGGCAGCTGTTGGCCAGACCCATCGCCTTCGCCTCCTCGCCGTCGAAGGTCCGGCCGGTCAACATGATGTCGGCGGCGTTGGCCATGCCGACCAGGCGCGGTAGCGTCCAATGCGCGTAACCGTCGGCCATGACGCCGCGGCGGACTTGGTTGAGGCCGTACACCGCGTCCCGGGCCATGTACCGCAGGTCGCATTGCAGGGCGAGAGCGAGGCCGATGCCGACCGCGTGCCCGTTCACCGCCGCGATCACCGGTTTGCGCACCTGCCACGGCGGTGGGTCGATGGTGGCGCTGACGTCACCGACCCGATGGGACAGGTCCGCGCCCGCGCAGAACGCGGGTGGGGTGCCGGTGACGACCACGGCTCGAATGGCATCTTCCAGATCACAGCGCTGCAGTGCGGCACTCAGCTCGGCGGCCATCGTGGGGGTGACGGCGTTTTGCTGAGCGGGCCGGTTGAGCGTGAGTACGGCGATGCCGCCAGAGACATCGACGTGCAGTTCCGAACTCATGTCACAGGATGGTAGCCGACTGTGGCCGCTCAGGCTCCCGGCCGAAAAACCTCTGCCATCGACTATCCCCGCAGGACCTTGCGTCCGATCGCGTACTTGTGCACCTCGGTGGGCCCGTCGTAGAGCCGGAACGCGCGCATGTCCCGGAAGATCATCTCGACCACCGTTTCGTCGCTGATGCCGATACCGCCGAGCACCTGCACACACCGGTCGGCGACCTGGAGCAGTTGCTCGGAGACGAACGACTTCGCGATCGAGCTCTCATGTCGCGCCTTCGCGCCGTTGTCCATCAGCCAGCATGCGTGCCAGATGGTCAGCCTGCATTGGTGCAGCGCGATCGCATTGTCGGCCAGCATGAACGAGACGCCCTCATGTTCGCCGATCGGCTTGCCGAACGCGGTGCGGGTCCGCGCGTGCTCGACCGCGATGCTCTGGGCCCGTTCGGCCGCGCCGAGCCAGCGCATGCAGTGCGTGAGGCGGGCCGGCGCCAACCGCAGCTGGGCATAGCGCAGCGCCTGGCCCGCCTCGCCGAGTAGCGCCTCCTTGGGCAGGACCAGGTTGTCGAAGCGGACCACGCCGTGTCCGGCGACGTAGTTGCGGTCCATCGTGTTCATCGTCCGATCGATGACGATGACGATGCCGGGCTGGTCGCCGTCGGTGAGGAACAGGGTGGGGCCGCCGGGCAGATGTGGGTTGGCCGCAAGCTGGGCCATGATGATCCAGGTCTTGGCGCCCCGCGCGCCGGTGATCAGCCACTTGCGCCCGTTGACGGTGAAGTTCGCGCCGTCGAAGGTCGCCTCGGTGGCCAGTTGGGCGGGGTCGGACCCCGCGCCGTCCGGTTCGGTCATGGCGAACGCCGAGCGCTGGTGACCGGCGACAACCGGGGCGAGGTATCGCTCGACCTGGCCGTGGTCGGCGACCTTGGACAGCAGCAACATGTTGCCCTCGTCCGGCGCCGCGCAGTTCATCGCGATCGGGCCGAGCGTAGACCAGCCCGCCGCTTCATAGATCACCGCTTGCTCGATGTGGGTCAGCCCGCGTCCACCGAGCGACTCGGGTGCCTGCACCGTGAGCAACTCCTCGGCACGGGCCAGCTCGACCAGTTCTTGCCGCAGTTCATCGGTCGGGCCGTGCGCGGTCAGGCGTGCGTCCCGCTCGTACGGGACGATCTTGTCGATGACGAACCGGCGGACTCGATCGCGTTCGGCGGCGAGTGCGGAGGGAATCGCGAAGTCGATCATCGTTGGTCACCATTCGTTCGGGGAACCGATGCGTCGAGCATACGAAACTGAGCGGCAGCGACTGATGGCGGCTGACGTCAAAATGTCGGGTGCCTCGCGGAAACATCACTGAGCTGCACCGATGCGTATCGCATCCGGTGTCGGCGCCGTATCCGTATCCGTATCCGTATCCGTGTGCGTGGCCATCGATGCGCTCATCGACACGAGGGCGCATTTTCCGGTGATGCCGTTACCGGCAAAACGCCCGGCGCGCCGTGGTGTTCGGCGGTTCGACCCTTGTGTTCGCCGCTATGATCGCGGGCCGAACCCACTGGTACCACCGGGAGCCCACCCCGCTCAGCGGGCGCGGGCGATCTGTCGTCGCCGGGTGCCGACCGCCCGGCTGCCGAGATAGATCAGGAACGAGATCGTGGTGACGAACGTCGATACCGGCACGCCGGGAGCCAGCGACAGCAGAATGCCGCCCACCGCGGCGATCTCGGCGAACACCACCGCGAGCACGGTCGCTCGCATCGGGTTCGCAGTGAGCTGCGCCGCGGCGGCCGCCGGAGTGATCAGCAGCGCGAGGACGAGCAACGCCCCGACGATCTGTACCCCGAAGGCCGCGGTGATGCCGAGCAGCACGGCGAACACGATGGACAGCGCTCGCACCGGAACCCCACGCGCCACCGCAACCTCCGGATCGGAGCTGGCGAACAACAGCGGACGGTAGACGAACGCGAGCACCGCGAGCACGCCGGCGGTACAGGCGGCGAGCAGCCCGAGGCCGTTGTTGCCGACGCTGACCACCTGTCCCGTCAGCAGCGAGAACTTCGATCCCGCGCGATCGGGGCCGAGCCAGAGAAACAGCACCGAAAGCCCGAGTCCGAACGAGAGCACCACCGCGATCACGGAGTCACGTTCCCGCGCGCGGGTCCCCAACAGACCGAACAGCACTGCCGCCACCACCGAGCCCGCGATGGCGCCGAGCCCCACCCCGACTCCGGCCAACAGGGCGGCAGCGGCGCCGGTCAGCGACAGTTCGCTGGTGCCGTGCACGGCGAAGGACATCTGTCTGCTGATGATCAGCGGGCCGATCACGCCGGACAGTAGCCCGAGCAGCGCCGCGGCCAGGATCGCCTGCTGCACGAAGTCATAGGAGAGCAGGTTTACGGTGGTGGCGCCGTCGAACATCTTCGTGACGATGCCGGCGAGTTTGTCGATCACGAGCGCACTCCGCTCGGATCCTGGTCGACGTCCGAAAGCAACGCGGCATCGATGGCTGCGGCTCCGGCAGCGTCGAGCGGGCTTGCGACGAGGTCGCCCGTGCTGTCGGCGGGCAGCGGCGGCAGCGTGCCGTCCGGCGCGGAAACACCGGGCGCGAATCCGTCCACCGCCGCGCCGTGGCAGTGCCCGCCCGCCGGCCCCAGGGCGTCCATCGTGTCCCCGGTCCCGACGACCACCAGCCGCCCGCGCACCCGCAGCACGTCCACCTCGGTCTGATATAGCTCCGAAAGTACCTGCGAGGTCATCACCTCGTCCGGCGTCCCGATCCGGAATTTGCCATCGACCAGGTACAGCACCCGATCCACCAGCGGCAGAATCGGATTGATCTCGTGGGTCACGAAAAGCACCGCGGTGTCGTGGGTGCGGCGTCGTCGATCGATCAGCTCCGAGACCAGTCGCTGGTTGGCCAGATCCAGGCTCAGTAGCGGCTCGTCGCACAGCAGCACCTTCGGATCGCCGACCAGCGCCTGTGCTACCCGCAGGCGCTGCTGTTCGCCGCCGGACATGGATTCCAATGGTGCGTGGGCGAATCGCTCCGCGCCGACGTCGGCGATGGCCGCCGCCACTTTGCGCTTGCGTTCGGCGCGGGAGCGCAGCCCGAGTCCCCACCGGTGCCCGTCGACGCCGAGCCCGACCAGGTCGACGCCGCGTAACTGTACGCCCGCGTCGATCGTCTTCTGTTGCGGTACATAGCCGATGTCCGGATTTCCCGTCCGGGCCGGGGCGCTCGCGATCTGAGCCGTGCCTGCGCTGAGGCCGAGTTGACCGAGCAACACCTTCAGTAACGAGGTTTTTCCGGACCCGTTCGGCCCGAGTACGGCGACGAATTCACCAGGGGCGACTGTGAGATTCAGCTCCTGCCAGAGCGTACGGTCGCCGAACGACAATCGGGCGGCATCCAACCGGACGGCGGCCGAACCATCGTCGAGGCCCGATGTCCGCCGCTGGTGCACCGCTTCGACGTGCTCGGTCAGCGCGGCTCCCTTGTTCATGGGTCACCTCAGCGCGGCAGCGAGTGCCTGCGCGGTCGTCGTTTGCCACTGAAGGTAATCCAGTCCATCGGGCAGGGTTTCGGTCACCTCGACCACGGTAATGCCTGCGCTCTGCGCGGTCGCGCGCAGATCTTTGGTGATCTTGTCCTGGGTCTGTACGTTGTAGACCAGTGCGCGCACCCGATTGCCGGTCAGCAGATCTCGGGTCGTCGCGACGGCCGTGGGCGCCGGGTCGGTCTCCTGCTCGACGGCTTCTTGGAATTCGTGCGGAGTCAGATCTTCCGCCCCCGCGGCGACCAGCAGGTAGTGTGCGAGTGGCTCGGTCTGCAGCACGGGTGTTCTCGGGTGTGCGGTGGCCGCCTCGGCGGTGATCGCGGTGATCGTGGTGAGCTGGTTCTTGAACGCGGCCGCGCGCTCGGCGTAGGCCGTGGACTTGCTCGGATTCAGCTCGCCGAGCTGGCTGGCGATCCGGTCGGCGACCACGCCGACGGTGCGCATGTCATACCAGACGTGCTCGTTCTCGTCGCTCTCGTCGACCCGTAGGGCGAAGGCGTCGACGGTGCGCTTGTCCATGCTCGTCACCGCCCGCTCGGCGAACTCGTCGTAGCCGCCGCCGTTGTAGACCACCAGGTCGGCATCGCTGATTTCGGCCGACTCGACCGCGGAGGTCTCGTGCGAGTGCGGATCGGCGGTCGGGTCCGCGATCAGAGATCGGACCGTGGCGTCCGGCCCCGCGATGGCGGCGGCGATATTGCCCCAGACGTCCGTGGAGGCGACGACGATCGGCTGGTCCGAGTCTTTCGAGCCCTCACAGGCGGTGACCGTCAGTGCGGTGGCTACCCCCACAGCGATGCCTGCGCATTTCATGGTGAATCGGGTTCTCACGCGGGGGTACTCCTGGCAATACTCTAGACCATAATGGAAATCGTTCTCGTTTGACTGTAGCAGTACCGGCCACCGGGTACGACTCGGCGCCGACGTCGAATACGAACACGAAGGGCCCGCGAACGATTCCCCGTTCGCGGGCCCTTCGTGGCTCACGTCGCTAGACCATGGCTCCCACGGGCTGTCCGAGCAACTGCGCGCAGCGCAGCAGGCCGAGATGGCTGTAGGCCTGCGGGTGGTTGCCGAGTGAGCGTTCGGCGACCGGGTCGTACTCCTCGCTGAGCAGTCCGGTCGGGCCGGCGACATCGACCAGCTGGGCGAACAGCGCCTCGGCATCCGAGCGCTTCCCGATCAGCAGGTACGCCTCGACCAACCAGGCCGCGCACAGGTGGAAGCCACCCTCCCCGCCGGGCAGGCCGTCGTCGTGGTGGTAGCGGTAGACCGTCGAACCGCTGCGCAGCTCGGCCTCGGTCGCCACGACGGTTGCCGCGAAGCGCGGATCGGATGGGTCGATCAGACCGCTCAACCCGATGTGCAAGGTCGCTGCGTCCAGATCGGTGCCGTCATAGGCCGCCGTGTAGGACTGGACATCGTCGTTCCAGCCTTTGGACTTCACCTCGTCGGCGATGGTGTCGCGCAGCACCGCCCACGCCGGGTCCACCTGGCGCTCGAACTTCTGCGCGAGGGTGAGCGCCCGGTCGATGGTCAGCCAGCCCATCACCTTCGAGTACACGTGGTGGCGCGGGTTGCCGCGGATCTCCCAGATGCCGTGGTCTGGTTCTTGCCAGCGCCGTTGCACCGCGGACACCATGGCACGCACCAGTTCCCAGTCGGCGTCCGGCAATGCGTGCGCCGGATCGCTGATCCCCTTCAGTTCTCTGGCGTGTGCCAGGCTCGCGATGAGATCGACGATCGGACCGAAGACGTCCAACTGCACCTGCATGTTCGCCGCGTTGCCGACACGCACCGGGCGCGACCCCGCGTAGCCGGGCAGCTGGTCGATCGAGGCCTCCGGCGGCAGCGTCTCGCCGTACAGCGTGTACAGCGGGTGCAGACGCTCCGGACCGGGCAGGGTCTCCAGCACTCGGTGCACCCAGCCGAGGAAGTTCTCCGCTTCGGTCAGCGAGCCGAGCGAGACCAGCGCCTGCGCGGTCAGCGACGCGTCGCGCAGCCAGCAGTAGCGGTAGTCCCAGTTGCGCACGCCGCCGATGTCTTCGGGCAGCGACGTGGTCGCTGCCGCGAGGATCGAACCGGACGGCGCGTGCACCAGACCGCGCAGCGTCAGGGCCGAGCGCTTCATCAGGTCCGGCTTCAACTGCGGCAGCGTGAGCTGCGCCGACCATTGCGCCCAGTAGTTCTCCGCCTCCCGCCGCCGCTCCGGCTCACTGGTCATGGCAGGTGCGAGATCGTGCGTGCCGCAGCGCAATTCGAGCACGATCGGGCCCTGCGACGGGTCGACCACGGCCCGTGCGGACTCGTGCGTTCCGTCGGAGACGATTTCCCACCGCACGCCGGGCGAGCGCAGCACGATCGGATCGTTGGTGCCGTGCACGCGCAGCCCGGTGGCCTGCGCCTCGAGGCTCACCGGCACCTGGCCGAACTCCGGCCGCGGCGCGAAGGTGACGACGGCCTTCGCGTCGCCGGTGATGACCCGGGTCAGGTCGGTGCGGTTCGACGCCACGTCGTGCGGCAGGTAATCGACCACTTGCAAACTGGCCCAGCGGGTTTCGACGGTCATCGTGCCGTCGATGTAACGCTGTGAGAGCGGAAGGCCCGGCCGCTCCGGCTCGATCGTGAAGTGACCGGCCTGCGGGCCGCCGAGCAGGTGCGCGAACACCGCGGCCGAATCCGGTTCCGGGTGGCAGAACCAGGTCACTGTCGCTTCCGGGGTGAGCAGTGCGACCGAGCGCGGGCTCGACAGCATGGTCAGCCGCTCGATGCGCGGCGCGCTCGCGCCGGCGAGCCAGGTGCGCCGCTCCTCGAGCAGGAAGGCCAGTGCGTAGGCCACGTCCTCGGTGTTGTTCACCCGGAACTTCGCCATGCTGTCGCCGTCGCCGACCTTGATGCCGACATCGGGACCGGACAGCATCCGGAATGCCTTTTCGTCAGTGACGTCGTCACCGAAGAACACCGCCGCCGACGCGCCGGCCTGGTGCCGGACGGTGTCCAGCGCGGTGCCCTTGTCGGTCTGCACCACGGCGAGTTCGATGACGGCTTTGCCTTCGGTCACCTGCACGCCGAACCAGCACGCCGGGCCCTGCCGGACCTGGGACAGCGCGCGATGTCCGATCTCCGGGCTCGCGTTGCGCACGTGCAGGGCGATACTCGCCGGTTTGATCTCGACGCTGACGCCCGGATTCTCCGTGGCGATCTTGTTCAGTGCGGTCTGCACCTCTTGCAGCAGGTGCTTGGCGTCGCTGTCGATCGCGTGCACGAAGCCCACGTCGAATTCGGAGCCGTGGCTACCGATCAATTGCACCTCGACCGGAAGCCGGGACAATGCCGCGAGATCGCGCAGTGCCCGGCCGGAGATCACGGCGGCGGTAGTCCCGGTGAGGCCGGCGAGTGCGCGTAGCGCACTCACCGACTCCCGATGAGGGAAGGCTTTGGCCGGCTCGGACACGATGGGCGCGAGCGTCCCGTCATAGTCCGATGCGACCAACAGCCGTGGCACGCGCGCTACCGTCGACAGTGCACGGCGAAGTTCGAGGGGCAGATCCTGTGCGCTCACGCATCCAACCTAGTGATCGGAGGAGTTTTTTCCGGGGGCGGCCAAAACAATACTGGGTTGTATTGGCCGTGCAGAAGAGCGCTGGTCACGCTGCGCAATATTGTACGACCGAACCGTTGCCGGGAAGCTCCGTCCAGCTGACGGATTCGGGACCGGTACAGGTGAGCGGGCCCGCGCCGGCGCGCCGACCGGCTGGCCGTGGCTCGAATTCGCTGGCGGTGCACCGGTGCTCCGGCAAATCGTCAGCGACTGCGATCGCCCAGGAGGAGATCGACGGTCAACTCGAGTCGTTCGGTCACATCGGTGGCCGAGGCGCGCCGGGTCAGCCAGGCGACCAGATTCGACAACCAGACGTCGCTGATCACCCGCGCGATGGCCAGTTGGCGCTCAGTGGGTTCACCGTCGTTCATGGCGCGCGCGAAGACCCGGTCCATCACCCTGCCGACGCGGTCCACCTCGGCGGCGGCCGAGGCGTCGGCGAACATGAACGCACGGGTCATGGCCTCGGTGAGTAGCGGGTCGCGCTGCATCATCCTGGTTATCTGGGTCAGCAGCAGGTGCATCCGTTCGCGTGGCGACTGCCCGGCCAGTGGCTTGCGTTTGCCCTCGATCTGCTCGAATTCGCGCGACAGCGCGGAGACCAGCAGATGTACTTTCGACGGGAAATACCGGTACAGCGTGCCGACTGCGACATCGGCGCGTTCGGCCACCGCCCGCATCTGCACTGCGTCGTACCCGCCCTTGGAGGCCAACGCCAACGTCGCGTCCAGGATCCGCTTGCGCCGGTCTCGTTGCGCCGCCGAACTCAGTTCGTCCTCACTGAGCGTGGTGACGGTGGCGGTGGGCGGCGCCGCGCTCGAGTCGGCTGGCTGCGATCGGGACGGGCTGGCCATTGATCGGGAGTCCTTTCCGGAAACGTCGGTGTGTTTGCTGCGCGGGCGGGTCGGCCGCCGCGGGGATCGTGTCTTGACTTCCGCCCAGCTAGGATATTAGAACATGTTCTAGGTGTGGGAGTCACGCCGGAAAGGCGGTATGGACTGTGACCATCGCCACCACTGACGAGCATAAAGCCGTCCAGGAGTCGATGCGTGGGTGGGCTTCGTCGGTCCGGCCGATTGCAACAATGCGGTCCGACCCGGCGAACTTCTGGCACGCGTACTGGCCGGCGTTGGCCGACATCGGGATCTTCCGGATCGCGGTGGCAGAGGACGCGGGCGGTGTGGGCGGTTCGGTCGGCGATCTCGCAGTACTGATCGAGCAAGCGGCGCACGATCTGGTCGGCGGCCCGGTGCTGTCGACGGCGCTGGCCAATCTGATCACCACGGGACGGCTCGACGGGGATCGTCCCTGCGGCGTCGCGCTCGACTTCATTGTCGGTTCCGAGGTGAGCGCATCCACCGCAAGCGAGGCGTTGGTGCTCACCGGTGTCTGGGATTCCGTGCTCGGTGGTGCGCCGGGAACCGCGGTGTTACTTCCGGTATCGACCTCGCAGGGGCGGCGCTGGTGCATGATCGCGCCCGATACCGCCGGTCTGCGGGTGGAACCGCTGGCGCCGCTCGACCTGAGTACCCCGCTGGCTCGGGTGCACTGCACCGATCTGCGCGTGCCCGCCGCGCAGGTGTTCACCGCGCCGCACGCGCCCGAGGATCTGCTCGTCGCGCTCGCCGCCGCCGAGCTGGCGGGACTGGCCGGCTGGTGCCTGGAAACCGCGGTCGAATACGCCAAGGTGCGAGAGCAATTCGGCCGCAGAATCGGATCATTTCAAGCGGTCAAGCACCTCTGCGCCTGGATGCTGTGCCGGACCGAGCTCATCCGCGCCGTCGCGGCCGACACCGCGGCCGCCGTGGACGAGGGCGGGACGGAACTGCCGATCGCGGCGGCGATCGCCGCCGCGATCGCACTCGACGCGGCGGGGCGGGCCGCCCAATACTGCAGTCCGGGGCGCGGGGGCAAAGGCGTGACGGGGGGGGCCGAAGCGCACCACGACCAACGCCGGGCGG
>NZ_JBEZDE010000013.1:0-56487 GCF_040648115.1 Nocardia sp. NPDC049190 | reverse complement strand
CGGCCGGCCCCCCCCGCCCCCCACCCACGCGCCGGGGCGGCCCGCCCCCCCGAAGACTGCATTCAGGTGCTCGGCGGCATCGGCTTCACCTGGGAGCACGACGCGCACCTCTACCTACGCAGGGCGGTGGCGCTGCGCCAGCTGCTCGGCGGCTCGGCGCGCTGGCGGGCCAGGGTCACCGAACTCACGCGCGCGGGGCGGCGACGCAGCACCGGCGCCGATCGGGTGTTCGCCGCCGACGGCGTGGCTGTGGACAGTGACAGCGCGCACGAACTGGCCGCCGAGGTCGCGCGGATCGCGGCGCTGCCCGCCGACGAACAACAGGTTGCGCTGGTCGAGGCCGGACTGGTCATGCCGCACTGGCCGCGGCCCTACGGCCGCGCCGCGGATCCCAAGACCTGCCTGCTGATCTCCGACGAACTGCGCCGCACCGGGCTCACCGCCCCGGACTTGGCCATCGGCGGCTGGGCGATCCCTACCCTGCTGCAACATGGCACGCAGGAGCAGATCGATCGGTTCGCCTGGCCGACGCTGCGCGGCGAGGTGGTGTGGTGCCAGCTGTTCAGCGAACCAGAGGCGGGCTCGGACCTGGCCGCACTGCGTACCACCGCGAAGAAGGTTGACGGCGGCTGGGTGCTGCGTGGTCAGAAGGTGTGGACGTCGCTCGGCGACACGGCGAATTGGGCGATATGCCTGGCCCGCACCGATCCCGACACGCCCAAGCATCGCGGCATTTCCTATTTTCTTGTCGACATGCGCAGCGTGGGTCTCACGGTCCGGCCCTTGGTACAGATCACCGGCGACGCGCACTTCAGCGAGGTGTTCCTCGACGATGTGTTCGTGCCGGACGAGTGTGTCGTCGGCGCACTGAACAACGGATGGAAGATCGCCCGCTCAACCCTGTCGACCGAGCGTGTCGCCATGGGTGGCAACGGCATCGGTTCGATGCTCGAGGAGCTGATCGCGACATCGCCCGGCACGGGTGTCGGTGCGGAACTGGTGAACGACCGGCTCGGCGAATTCGTCGCCGAGGCTATTGCTGGACTATTGCTAGAGCAGCGCGCCGCGGCGAAGGTGCTTGCGGGCGGCGACCCTGGCGCGCAAAGTAGCGTACGCAAGTTGGTCGGAGTGCGTCACCGCCAAGCGGTCGCGGAATTCGCTGTCGAGATGGCTGGGCCCTTCGGCGCGCGGGATGTCGAAGTGGCGAAGGAATTCCTGCTCACGCGCTGTTTGTCGATCGCTGGTGGAACCGAGCAGATTCTGCTGACCGTTGCCGGTGAGCGGATTCTCGGGCTGCCTCGTGACGCGGACAGCTAGTCGTCGAGACAACTGGGAGAAAACCGTGGACTTCACCAGAGACGAAGGCCAGGATGCTGTGGCCGAAGTTGTCGTGAGCCTGATGGAACGCGAGCTGGCGCGTGATATGGATCTGTGGCCGAGCCTGGTCGACTCCGGCCTGTTGGCACTCGCGCTGCCCGAGCGACACGGCGGCGACGGCATGGGCCTACCCGAGGTGTCGGTGCTGCTCACGGAGTTGGCAATGGACGCCGTCGCGGTCCCGGCTCTTCCGACGCTCGGCTTCGGCGTCCTGCCGCTGCTGGCCTCTGCGCCGGAGAAGATCGTGGCACAGGTGCTGCCCGACGTCGCGAAGGGAACGGTGCTCACCGCGGCGCTGAGTGAACCGGCGGCGCCGTTCACCATCAAGCCGGAGACCACCGCGGTCACCAGCGGTGACACGGTGCGCATCACCGGGCGCAAGGTCGCCGTGCCCTATGCCGAGCAGGCGCGGTGGCTGCTCGTGCCGACCAGTTCCGGTATCGCCCTCGTCGATTCGGAAGCCGACGGCCTCGTCAAGACGCCGACACCGGTCTCCGGCGGCATTCCTGAATGCACCGTCCTGCTCGACGAGGTGGAGATACCCGTTGCCCAGCTCTGGGCGACCGGTCTGGTCGAGTTACACCGCCTCGCGCTCGCCTCGATCGGAGCGGTGGCTGATGGTTTGCTCAAGGGTGCGATCATCCTGACTGCCGAGCACCTGCGCACCCGCCGCCAATTCGGTAGGCCGCTGGCGGAGTTCCAGGCCGTCGCCCAGCAGATCGCCGATCTGTATGTCGTCTCGCGCACCTTGCATGTCGCCGCGGTGTCGGCGAACTGGGCACTGGCGCAGAACGATGCGAGTCAGCGACAAAGCGACCGCATCGACGACGACTTGGAGATTCTCGCCTACACCGTCACCGCGGAACTTCCGATGGCCATGCAGAAGTGTCATCACCTGCACGGCGGTCTCGGCGTGGACATGACCCACCCGATGCACCGCTATTACTCACAAGCCAAGGACATCGCCCGCTGGCTCGGCGGGGCGTCGTTCCGACTAGATCGATTGGGTGCCCGATGTTCATCGACCTGACGACCGAGCAACGCCGACTGCGTAACGAATTACGCTCGTACTTCGCCGATCTCGTGACCCCCGCGGAGGAGGCCGAGATGGCGGTGAACCGGCACGGCGACGCCTACCGCGCGGTGGTGCGCCGGATGGGGCGAGATGGTTGGCTCGGCGTGGGCTGGCCGAAGGAATATGGCGGCCAGGGATTCGGGCCGGTGGAACAACAGATTTTCCTCAACGAGGCGGTCCGGGCCGATGTCCCGCTCCCGCTGGTGACCTTGTTGACGGTCGGGCCGACGCTGCAGCAGTTCGGCACCGAGGAGCAGAAGCGCCGGTTTCTGCCCGGAATCCTCTCCGGGGATATCCATTTCGCGATCGGTTATTCCGAGCCGGAAGCAGGCACCGACCTGGCCTCGCTGCGCACCTCCGCCGTGCGCGACGACTCCGGTGACTGGATCGTCAACGGACAGAAGATCTTCACGACGGGCGCGCATGAGGCGGACTACGTCTGGCTGGCCTGCCGTACCGGATCGGTCGACTCGCGTCACCGCGGTATCACCATCCTGATCGTGGACACGAACGACCCCGGCTACTCGTGGACGCCGATCATCACCTGCGATGGCGCCCACCACACCAACGCCACTTACTTCGACAACGTACGAGTTCCAGCGAACATGCTGGTCGGCACGGAGAACCGGGGTTGGCAGCTGATCACGACGCAGCTCAACCACGAGCGGGTGAGCCTCGGTCCGTCCGGCAAGATCGAGCAGCTCTACGACCGGGTGCGGGACTGGGCGCAGGTGCGCGGCGTGCTCGGTGAGATCGACGTGCGTCGCTCGCTCGGCCGCATCCACGCCATGGTGCGGCTCAACGAGCTGCTGAACTGGCAGGTGGCCGCTGCATCCGAGGAGCGGCGTTCGCGGGGCCCTGCGTGGTCACGCTCTGCTACCGCCTCCGGGCCCGTCGCGACCGCCGCTGTGTCCGAGGAGCGGCGTTCGCGGGGCCCTGCGTGGTCACGCTCTGCTACCGCCTCCGGGCCCGTCGCGACCGCCGCTGGGTCCGAGGAGCGGCGATCGCGGGGCCCCGCCGGGTCACGTGCTGCGACCGTCGCCGGGCGCGTGGCGCGGGTGGCCGATGTCGACGGTGACCAGTCGCAGGTGATCGCGGACGCGTCGGCCACCAAGATCTACTCCACCGAATCGCTGCAAGAGGCGGGCAGGCTCGCGGAGGAGATCATCGGGCGCTATGGCGACCCGGCCGAAGCCGATACCGCGGAGCTGCTCACGTGGCTCGATCGCAGGACCAAGCAGAACCTCGTGGTGACTTTCGGCGGCGGGGTCAACGAGGTGATGCGCGAGTTGGTCGCCTCGTCCGGACTGCGGTTGCCGCGAGTACCCAGATAACGAGGGAAGGAGCCGCGCGTGCCGGAAACCAGTACTCCGGAAGCGATCGTCGCCGCAGCCGAAGCAATTCGGGCGAGGGGTGAGTGCGCGCCCCGTTTCGGACGCGACCCGGTGAATCAGCCGATGATCCGAAACTGGGTGGAGGCGCTGGGAGATACCAACCCCATCTATGTCGATCAGGAGGCGGCTCGCGCCGCAGGACACCCTGGTGTGGTCGCTCCGCCCGCCATGGCCCAGGTGTGGACCATGTTCGGGCTCAACGGTTCCCGGCCCGCCGACGACCCGATGGGCGCGGCCGCCGAGTTGCTCGACGCCGCGGGCTACACCTCCGTGGTGGCCACCGACTGTCGACAGACCTATCACCGTTACCTCACCATCGGGGAGGAGGTAGCGGTCACCACCAGGCTGTCGGATATCCAGGGGCCCAAGCGGACGGCGTTGGGGGAGGGTTGGTTCGTCACCTTCGAGACCAGTTGGCGCGTGCGTGACGAGGTGGTCGCCGAGATGCTGTTCCGGCTGTTGAAGTTCGCACCGGGTACCGGCGTGGCGGCGAAGCCCGACGCGGGTGCACGGGTCAAGCCGTTGGTTTCACGGGACACCGAATTCTTCTGGGCGGGAACCGAGATCGGCGAACTGCGCATCCAGCGGCTGCCGGACGGGTCGCTGCGGCACCCACCGGTTCCCGCGATCTGGCAGGACAAGTCGAAGCCGACCGACTACGTCGTCGCCTCCGGGCGCGGCACCGTGTTCAGCTACGTCGTCCATCACGCGCCGCAGGTGCCGGGCCGGCAGCTGCCGTTCGTGGTCGCGCTGGTCGAATTGGACGAAGGCGTGCGCATGCTCGGTGAACTGCGCGACGTCGACCCGGCCGAGGTACGGGTAGGTCTGCCGGTCGAGGTGGGTTTCGAGAAGCTCGACGACGAGGCGACGCTACCGATCTGGCAGGCGAGCGGACCGGGCAGGACCGGTCCAGGCCCACAGGAGGTAGCGCGCGTTGCCACGCAGGGCCGCATCGCGGAACCAGGTGCTGTGGAAGGGGGCACGGTGCTGCCGGAGCTGGTGATCACCGCTGATCCGACATTCGTGATCAGTACCGCCCTGGCGACAAGGGATTTCCAGGATGTGCACCACGACAGGGACAAAGCCGTCGCGCGGGGTTCCACAGACATCTTCGTCAACATCCTCACCGACACCGGGTTGGTGCAACGTTTCGTCACCGACTGGGCGGGCCCGCGTGCGATCGTGAAGTCGATCGCGTTGCGCCTCGGCGTGCCGCTGTACGCCGGAGACACGCTGACGCTGACCGGCACGGCGACCGCACTGGCGGATGACGACATTCACATCGACGTGGTCGGCACGGACAGCCTGGGCGACCACATCACGGCAACTGCGGTGATCGCGCTCCGGAGGGCCCATGACTGACCAGAGCTTGTCCGGCCGTGCGGCCATCGTCGGCATCGGCGCCACCGATTTCTCCAAGGACTCCGGCCGCAGCGAACTGCGCTTGGCCGCCGAGGCGGTCACCGCCGCGCTGGGGGACGCGGGGCTCACCCCCGCCGACGTCGACGGCCTGACCACCTTCACCATGGACACCAACACCCAGGCCGCGGTGGCCAGGGCAGTCGGCATCCCGCAGCTGACGTTTTTCAGCCATATCGGATATGGCGGCGGGGCCGCCTGTGCCACCGTCCAGCAGGCCGTCATGGCGGTGGCTACCGGCATCGCCGATGTGGTCGTCGCGTACCGCGCGTTCAACGAGCGCTCGGTGTCGCGGTTCGGGCAGTTCGCGACGGCGCTGGCGACGGCGCCGACCTCCTCGGGTATCGACGCCAGCTGGTCCTATCCGCACGGGCTCGGCACACCCGCCGCGCAGGTCGCGATGGTCGCCCGTCGCTACATGCACGTCTACGGCGCGACGAGTGCGGATTTCGGCCGGGTCGCGGTCGCCGACCGCAAGCACGCGGCGGTCAACCCCGACGCGTTCTTCTACGGCAAGCCGATCACATTGGACGACCATCAGAATTCGCGCTGGATCGCCGAGCCATTGCACCTGCTGGACTGTTGCCAGGAATCCGACGGCGGGGTCGCGATCGTGGTCACCAGTGTCGAACGGGCCCGCGACCTACGGCAGCGGCCCGCCGTGATCGCCGCGGCCGCACAGGGTTCCGGCGCCGACCAGTACGTGATGACCAGTTACTACCGCGACGCCATGACCGGACTTCCGGAAATGGGCCTGGTCGGTGACCAGCTGTGGTCGCAGAGCGGCCTGCGCCCACCGGACATGCAGGCCGCCATCCTCTATGACCACTTCACGCCGTTCGTGCTCATGCAGCTGGAGGAACTCGGCTTCTGTGCGCGTGGCGAAGGGAAGGACTTCATCGCCGATGGCGCCATCGAGATCGGCGGCCGACTGCCGCTGAATACCCACGGCGGACAGCTCGGCGAGGCCTACATTCACGGTATGAACGGCATCGCCGAGGCGGTGCGGCAGATCCGCGGCACCTCGGTCAATCCGGTGGCGAACCTCGAGCACATCGTGGTCACCGCAGGCACCGGCGTTCCGACCTCCGGACTCGTCCTCAGCGTCGACTGAGTGCCGCCGTACGCTGGGTACGTCTTCGGCGGATCTACCCATGTGCCATGCGGCATCTGTGCGGAGCTGGCCGGCGGGCGTACGGTGGCGCAGGGAGAGGAGGCCCATGACGTTTCGGCACTTGGTCGACGTTCATGTTCTGCTTCTTCGCGGCGACGAACTGCTGCTGAGCAAGCGTCGCAGTCACGACGAGTTCGACGGTTGCTGGCATCTTCCCGCGGGCAAGCTCGAAGCGGGCGAACCCGGTAGCGCCGGGGCTGTCCGTGAGGCGTACGAGGAGGTCGGTGTGGTGATCGATCGGGCTGATCTCCGCCACATCCACACCGCGCACGTCATCGGCTCCGGCCTCGAACCCCGCCTCGGTCTCTTCTTCGAAACCCGCCACTGGTCCGGCGAGCCGGTCAACCGCGAGCCCGACAAGTCCTACGAGCTGCGCTGGTTCGCGCTGTCGGCCCTTCCCGAAGCGACCCTCATCTCCTACTCGACAGCGGGCATCCGAGCCCACCTGACCGGCGCCACCTACAGCGAACAGGGTTGGCGCCGTTGAACGGCCGATAACTGCGGCACGACGCGAGAGCGCCCCGCCATGGTGTGCCCCACGTCAGAGGCCACGCTGCGGGTTTGCCAGCGCAGATTCGTTCGGCCGATCGATCAGCCGCTGATTGTGGTAGAAATCAGCCTGACGGTCTCAGAGTTCGCCGATCGTCCCAATACTCAAGGAATTCGCCTGACATGCTCGTGATCGATGACGACCTTGCCCCGATGCCGGTTGACGACAGCCGACACGTCGCCGCGCACCTGCGGCACCACCACCGGACGCTGCCGCGGGAGGTGTCGGTCCGATGAGCGTTCTGATTGTCGGCTCCGGCCATAACGCACTGGTAGCTGCATGCTATCTCGCTCGCGCCGGGCAACAGGTGGAGGTGCTCGAGCGGGACGAGGTGCTCGGTGGCGCGGTGTCCACGGTGGAGCGTTTCCCCGGACATCTGGTCGACCGGGGCTCGTCGGCGCACCTGATGGTCCGGCACACCGGGATCATCGAGGACCTGGAACTGCATCGATTCGGTTTGCGCTATATCGACTGTGACCCATGGGCCTTCGCCCCGGCGCCGGCCGGGAGTGAACAGCCGCCGATCGTATTCCATCGTGATCTGGATCGCACCTGCGCGTCGATCGAGGCTGCCTGCGGTGCGCGCGACGCCGACGCGTATCGGCGATTCGTGCGGATCTGGGGCCCGCGCAGCCGGCAGCTGATGCGGTCGTTCTCGGGCCGGCCGAACCCAGGCGGGCTCCTGCGCGCGTTCTGGCGACTGGACATCCGTGGTGCCGAGGGTGCGGTTCGCGGTCCGGCCGCCATGTCGCGGGATTTCCTGCAGACCGGGGATGCGTTGCTGGACAGCATGTTCGACGACGAGCGGTTGAAGGCGGCGCTGGCTTGGTTCGGGGCGCAGTCGGGGCCGCCGATGTCGGAACCTGGCACAGCGCCGATGGTCGGGTTCGCGGCGCTCATGCACACCCTGCCACCGGGGCGTGCGGTGGGCGGCAGCGGCGCGCTGAGCGCGGCGCTGGTCGCGCGCCTGAAGTCCGACGGCGGGACGGTCTCGGCCGGCGACGCGGTCACCGAACTACAGCGCGCCGGCGACGGCTGGCAGGTGCGCACGGCGTCCGGGCGAAACCTGCGCGCCAGCACCGTGATCGCGGGCGCCCACATTCTCAACACGCTGGACCTGCTGGAAAACGGCGGATTCGATGCCGGCACGCTGGAGGGCTGGCGCCGCCGCATCCGGGTCGGGCCGGGCATCGGCATGGTGGTCCGGGCGGCCACCGACGCTCTGCCGGTCTATCCCGGCGCCTCGACCGCGGAGTCGGCGCATGGACTGCAGTTGTTGGTGACCGACCGGCGGCAACTGCGGCAGGCGCACGGCGCCGCGCTGGCCGGCGATCTACCGCCGCGGCCGGTGGTGCTGGCCATGAGTTTCAGCGCGCTCGACCCGTCGATCGCGCCGGCCGGGCAGCATCAGCTGTCGCTGTGGGCGCAGTGGCATCCGTACCAGCTCGCCGACGGCAGCGACTGGTCCGCGCACGCCGACCGTGAAGGTGATCGCATCATCGGCGAAGTCGACGCGCTGGCACCGGGTTTCGCCGCGTCCGTGCGGGAGAGGTTCGTGCAGACGCCCGCCGACCTCGAGCGGGAGATGGGGTTGCGCGGCGGCAACGTGATGCACGTCGAGATGTCGCTGGATCAGATGTTCTTCTGGCGGCCGCTGCCGGAGATGTCGGGGCAACGGGTTCCCGGCGCGCCCGGGCTCTACCTCACCGGCGCCTCCACCCACCCCGGTGGCGGAGTGTCCGGGGCGAGCGGGCGCAGCGCGGCCAACCTGGTTCTGCGCGACCTGCGGCGCGGCCGGACACCCCGGTTCAGCCGACGGTGACCGGCCGGATCAGGTAGCGCGCTCCGGGCCGGTGAGTTCGTCGATGGCGGCGAGGTCCGCGGCAGCCACCCAGCTGCCGTGGAACCCCGATGGCACCCGATGAGGCAGGGACACGACGGCGACCGGCGGGCCGGCGAAGTCGCGGGCATCGAGGATGACCAGATCGCTGGCATCACGCGCTGGGTCGTAGACGTAACTCATGACCCAGCCCTGTCCTTCCTGCGGCCCGTCCGGCACGAAGACCGGCTGGCTGGGCACCATTCCCGCGCCGAAATCGTGGGTGAGCACGGCATCGGTGTCCAGGTCGCGCTGCATGAGCGTGACCGGAACGCTGAATCCGTCCGCGTCGTACCGGTCCCGGGGGCGGAACACGGCGGAGTACACGTACCGATGCCGCTTGCTCACCCGCCTGTCGTCCAGGGACGGCAACTCCTCGTACCGGTCATCGAGCTGGGATTCGGCAACCGTGCCGGTGTCCAGGTCGAGCACCCAGCGCCAATAGACCGCTCCCCGGGCGATCGGATTGGGCGGGGCGTCGTCGAAGATGCGGTCGTACCGCATGGCTTCGACAGTCACCTTCCGGCCGATCTCGTAGGCGTTGACAATGTGGAAGAGGAAACCCGCGGATACCTCGAACCATCGGATATCCTGCCCGCGTCCCTCGCGCGGCAGTACACCGAAACGGGTGGTGTGCTTGGGCTCCCAGCGATAGGGGACCCGACCCAGAACTATCCGCGCCGGCTTGAATACCACCGGCAGGTCGAATACCACGATGTGGTTCTCGGTGAGCGCGAAATCGTGCATCATCGGCCGTTGCGGCACATCGATGCGCTCCACCTTGCGGACCCGGCAGTTCGTGTCGACGATCAGATATTCGGCGTAGGGCAGAATCGGGTTGTACGCGATCGCGAACAGCTCCCCGGTGACCGGATCGCGCTTGGGATGCGCGGTGAATCCGTGTGGCAGTGTTCCGCCGAAGTTCGTGTACTCGACGGTGTCCAGCGTGGTCGACAGCCGCACGGGCATACATCCGCCTTCGACCAGCGCCAGCAGGCTGCCGCCGTGGGCGATCACATGGGTGTTCACCGCATCGTTCCACACGCGACGCGGCGGCCCGGGTGGGCGAGATCCGCCGAGGGACTTCGTCACGGTCTTGGACCGGACCCACCGGCTGCGATACCACTCGGCGCGGCCATCGGCCAGGCGCACACCGTGCAACATGCCGTCGTCGAGGAATCCGAGGATCTGGCGAGACGGTCCGGCGTCAGGTAACCGATTGGGCCCGATCCGCACGAACAGCCCGTCGAGTTGCGGTGGAATCGTGCCGCGCACCGGCAAGTCGTATGCGGTCGTCTCCTTGTCCACCGGTTCCCAGGCTCCCCGGTAATACGGGCTGGTCTGTTTCATGTACTGTTCTCGCTTCGAAATCTATTGGCGAACAATCTTTTTCGGAACAAATGCGCGCAGCCTCGCAGGCGACGCCGGATGGGTGGCGAGCACGAGGCTGTTGACGATCAGCAGACTCGTGACGACGAAGAACAGCGCTTCCTCGAGCGGAAGCCCCAGAATGCTGATTCCGAAGGTGTAATCGGCCGAGATGTGCCAGGTCCCTGCAGCGATGGCGATCCGATCGGCGACCCACAGGTAGGCGACGACCGGCACCAGGCTGCGCAACCGAACGGCCCGCCGCATTCGCAGCAGGTCCGCGCCCACCGCGCACTGGACGGCCAGTAGTGGACCGAACCACAGCAGCATCGAACCCAGATAGAGGCCGTGCGAATTCGTCACGGCGACAAAAGCTCCGACCACGGCGGCGACGCTCCATGCGACGGCCCCCGCGACCCGGCGCCGGGTGCCGTTGGGTACGACCGGTTCGAGTGCGTCGACGCGGCTGGTCTGCCACAGCGTCCACAACCCGGCGAGGCAGGTCTGCGCCGCCATGAACAAGTACTCCTCGAGGGGCACCCGGGCGAGGGTGGCGACGACCCCGCCCGCCGGATACGTCCAGACTCCGGCTCGGATGATCCAGCTATCCCACGGCGTCGTCCACACCCAGGCCACCGGCAGGAGCAGAGCGAGAATCCGCAGTCCGACATCGTACGGGCGGCGGGGGCGATCGGGTTGCCGCAGGGTGTATCTCGTGACCGCCAGGACGCCGATCAGGGGAGGCAGCAGGAAGATCGCCAGGAATTGCAGATACGTCATAGCTGTTCCTCAATCAAATCCCCGTGCAGGTCATGATCTGCGCTTCCAAGCCCTGCGTGCCTGGGCATAGGCCGGCGCGGCGACCCGCAGCCGGGTGGGAAGACTGACCGATACGCGGCGGCCGAGCACCTCGTATTCGGCGTCCTCGACCGCTTCGAGGATCCCGCCGTAGAGTCGATAGGCGACCTCGATGCAGGGACGGCTGGTGGGGTCGAGCATTCGGATGCCGCCGACGGCATAGGCATATATCTTTCGGGTGCGATCGATTTCGAACCGCAGGAGTTCGCGCACTGCCGAGTTGACCCGCGGCTGGGCGAGATCGTGCCGGGTGACGCCGAACTGCTCGAGATCCGTGCCCGGCAAATAGACCCGGCCGCGGACGAGGTCCTCGGCGACATCGCGGATGAAGTTGGTGAGTTGAAAGGCCTCGCCCAGCGCTCTCGCGCGGGGGTAGGCCTCATCGTCCAGCGGTCCGAGAATGGGCACCATCTGCAGGCCGATGACCGCGGCCGAGCCGTACATGTACCCGACGAGATCCTCGAAGGTCGGATAGTCGGTCACGGTGAGGTCGGCGGCCATCGAATCGAGGAAAGCGCGGACGGTGTCGAGCGGTATATCCCAGCGGGACAAGGTATGCCGCAGCGCCGCAGTGACCTGACCACCCGGGGTGGCCGGGTCGGTATCGGCGCTGTCGGCGAGCTCCGTGAGCACCTGCTTCGACCAGACGTCGAATTCGGCCGCGCGTGCGTCGGCAGGCCCGCTGTCGACTATTTCGTCGGCGTAGCGGGCGAACCCATACAGCGCGTGTACGTACGGCCGCTTCCATGGCGGCAACAGCAGGGTCGCCAGGTAATACGTGCGCCCGTACTGGGAGTGCAGGCGGCGGCAGCGGGCATACGCGCTGCGGAGCGCGGGGTCGGTGATGCCGGCGGCGTCGAGGAGACGGCGGTCGGTGGCGTTCATCGAGACACTCCCGACCGCACCCGCGCCTGCGGCTGTCCGGTGATCCGCTGGGTGGCGAGCCGGCCGCTGATCAGGGCCATGGGCACGCCCACGCCGGGATGTGTTCCCGCCCCGGCGAACACGATGTTCTCGCCGACCAGGTTGGAGGTGCGGAAGGGGCCGGTCTGGCGCATGGTGTGGGCTGCGCTGAAGGGGGTGCCGGCCGGACAGTCGAGCCGCTGCCAATCGTCCGGAGTGAGCACGTGTTCGTACTGGGCATTCTGCGCGAGTTCGGTATAGCCGTGGTCGTTCAGGGTTTTCATGACCTGGTCGCGATAGCGGGGCCCGTCCCGGGTCCAATCTTGATGTCCAATAGCGGAATTGGGAGTGGGGAACAGCACGTAGTAGCTGTGGGATCCGTCCGGCGCCAGCCCGGGGTCGGTGACCGAGGGCACGCTGACCAGGAAGGCGGGATCGCTCATCAACTCCCCGTCCCGGATGATCTCGTCGAAGCATTGCTGCCAGGCGTCACCGAAATGGATGTTGTGGTGGGCCATCGCCGGCTTGTCGGTGTCGCCCCGAGCGGCTCCCGCGAGAAGCAGGAAACACGAGGGCGAGTACTTGATTCGTCCCAGGCGGCGGGGCTCACGGCCGAGGAGCCGCGGAAATGCCAGCGCCGGGTCGGCGGTCACGATGACGGCATCGGCCGGGATGCGTTCTCCCTCTGCGGTGATCACCGCGCGCGCCCGTCCGTGCAGCGATACCTCGATCCGCTCCACGGTGGTGTTGTACCGGAGGCTTACGCCGTGGTCGGACGCCGCGTCCGCGAGTGCGACAGGCAGCGCGTGCATTCCGCCTTTGGGTAGGAATACCCCGGCTTGGGTGTCGAGGTAGGAAATGATGGAGTACAGCGCGCGCGCCTGATGCGGTGCGACGCCCGCGTAGAGCGCCTGGAACGAGAACAGGCGGATGGTGCGCGGATCACGAAGATACTTGCGGACTTTGGCGTCCATGTTCCGGAACGCGCCCATCGCCGTGAGCCGGGCGAGAGCCGGCAACGACAGGTCGAATGGCCCGTCGATATTGCGATCGATGAAATCGGCGTATTCACAGTCGTACAGGCGTTGCAGGAACGAGACGAATCGCCGATAGCCGTCCGCTTCGCGCGAGCCGCAGACCCGGGTGATCTCCTCGACCATGGCGTCGAGGTCGGTGAGCGCGTCCAGTGTCGACCCGTCGCTGTAGTGCGCCCGGTATGCCGGGTGAACCGGGAGCAATTCGAGCCGGTCGTCGATATTCTCGCCGACGGCCGCGAAGGTATCGGCAATGAGATCCGGCATGGTGAGCACGGTCGGCCCGTTGTCGAACGAGTACCCGCCGGCGGTGAACACGCCCGCTTTGCCACCCGGTTGCGCACTCTGCTCGAGGACGGTGACCGAGCGACCCGCGCCGGCGAGGTGGACTGCGGCGGACAGACCGGCGAGGCCGGCGCCGACGATCACGACATTGTCGACGTGGCCGGCCACAGTACGTGGTGAGCGCATCGCGCCCTCCTCCAAGGAACAAGAACGCCGGGGTACTCCCCCGGCTGGTGATTTCACATAGTAGGGCGCTCGACGGTAGCGCGCTCGACGACCCGGCGCCCATTCCGGCCGGACCCAACTCTGTTGCGGCTCACCTGTGCGAATCGTCATGGCGGTGTGAGTCCGGCTCCGGTCGAGGTCGTCGCCGCGAAACCCGGCAACCGGTGCGGTGGCACACCGGTCTGCCCGAGGGCAGGTCCAACGCACCGCCGTCGCCAATCAGCTAACAGGCAGGGAACTCCGGTACGCAGTACACTCCTCGTGATCGAGACAACGGGTCGCCGGCTGTCCACGGCCCGCAGCCGGGTCATGAGAGCCGCAGCTTCCCGATCACCAGCGAGAATTGAGACCGGACCGATGACGACGGTGCCCCTGACCACAGTCCCGGACCCCCACGCCACGGGTATCCTGGCTACGGCCCGCGAGGCGTGTGACCCACTGCTACGGCGTGTGGTATCCGAACTGCCGCAACCAATGCAACTCATGGCCGGATACCATTTCGGCTGGTCGGACCCGCAGGGAAACCCGATCGATGGACCATCGGGTAAAGGCCTGCGGGCCGCACTGGTATTCGCTGTGACCGCCGCCTGCCAGGGCGACCGAGCCGCGGCAGCGCCGGCGGCGGCGGCACTCGAGCTGATGCACAACTTCACCCTGATCCACGACGACGTCATGGATGCCGACGAATTCCGCCACGGACGCGCCACCGTGTGGAAGGTCTGGGGCCGCGACGCAGCCATGCTGCTCGGAGATGCATTGCACGCATCGGCTATTCGTATGGTATTGGATGTCCCTGCGCCCGCGGTGGGCCAAGCGGTGGCCCGGCTCGAGGACGCCGCCATCGAGCTGTGCCGGGGACAATTCGAGGATTACACCTTCGAGTCCCGTCAGCATGTCGAGGTCGACGAATACCTGCACATGGCGATGGGCAAGACCGGATCGCTGATGGGGGCTGCCTGCGCGCTCGGCGCACTCTGCGCGGGCGCCGACGCCGACCTCGTCTCCGCGTATGACACCTTCGGCCGCGAACTGGGCATGGCATTCCAGTTCACCGACGACATCATCGGAATCACCGGAGACGCCGCGGTAAGCGGCAAACCAGTGGGCAACGACCTGGCACGCCGCAAGCGAACCCTGCCTGTCATCGCGGGCCTGCAGACCGGCCATCACGCCGCCACCGAACTGGCAGACCTCTACGCGTCCGGTAAACCCCTTGACACCGAGGACATCACCTACGCCACCGAACTCGTGCAAACCACCGGTGGTTTGCACCAGACCCAGAAACACGCCGACGCGAGACTGCAAGCGGCGATCGACGCTTTGCCTGCCGCGCTCGCGACCCCGGAACTTCATGCGCTGACCCGAGCTATCACGCGCCGAGATCGATGAGCGCGCCGAAAGGCGCCGATACGCGGTTCCGGATAGCCGGTCGGAAAACCCGCGGACCTCGACTGTTTCGCCGCTGACCTTCGGCGGGAGGCGCCCGTCCTCAGGCCGACAGGAAACGCAGCGTGACGTCGCCGAGTACCGGTGCATCGTCGCGTTCGAACACGGTCGCGACGATCGTCAGCTCGTCGTCCTGCCGCCAGATCCGGGTGCGGATCGTCTCGCCCGGAAACAGCACGCCCGCGAACCGGGCGCGGAAGCTGGCGACCCGGCTCGCGTCGGCGCCGAGCACGGTGTCGGTCGCGGTCTTGCAGACGATGCCGTAGGTGCACAGTCCGTGCAGGATGGGCGCGGGAAAGCCGGCGGCGCGGGCGAATTCCGGGTCGGAGTGCAGTGGGTTGCGATCGCCGCACATGCGATAGAGCAGCGCCTGCTGCGGTAGCGTCGGCGTGCTGACGTCGAAATCCGGTGCGCGGTTCGGCGGTTCGGACTTGGCGCTGGGTCCGCGCTCGCCGCCGAAGCCGCCTTCGCCCCTGGCGAAGATCGATGAACGCGTAGTCCACAGCGGTGCGCCGTCCGAGCCGGTGATGGTGTGCTCCTGCACGACCACCGCGGCCGAGCCCTTGTCCCAGATCTCCGAGATCCGCCCGGTGCTGGTGGCCTTTCCCGCCGCCGGGAGCGGCCGGTGTACCTCGACCTCTTGGTGGCCGTGCACGACCTTCGCCAGGTCGATGTCGATGCCGGGGAAGCTCACCTTCGGGGGTCGGGTTTCGTGCAGCGTCTGCGCCACGGTCGCGAAGGTCGGCAGCACCTGCGGTTCCCGATCGTCGAGGTAGCGCAGCTCGGCCGCGTCGGTCCAGCGCGTACCCGCGCCGAGACCGAGCTGGTAGAGCTGGACATCCGACGGCGTCCAAGCGAACTCCCTGCTCGGAAGTTCCGCGCCGAGCGCGATTTTCGGGTCGATGGGCATCAATACTCCTTGTGCATGGTTGTGGACAACATGCTCCTGTCCGCTCCATCGTCGCTGGGTCGCGGCGGACATCGATGTCGCCGGAACCGACTGGGAACCAAGGCTTGTGGCATCACCTCACGCTCCGGCCGAGGCCGCCGCGGGCTGCTCCTTCTTGCGGTCGGCGATGTCGAGCACTGCCAGATAACCGAAGGTGAGCGCGGGACCGATGGTGGCGCCGGGGCCCGCGTAGGTGTGACCCATCACCGGCGCGCTGGCATTGCCCGCGGCGTAGAGGCCCTCGATGACGGTCCGGTCTTCGCGCAGTACCCGACCCGCGGTGTCGGTGACCAGGCCCCCCTTGGTGCCGAGATCGCCGGGCACCATCTCGGCCGCATAGAACGGTCCGGCCACCAGCGCTGCCAGACACGGGTTCGGCTTGACCGTGGGGTCGCCGTAATACTTGTCGTAGGCGCTGTCCCCGCGGTGGTAATCCTCGTCCACGCCGGTGGCCGCGAAGCCGTTGAACCGCTGCACGGTCGCGGTCAGATTCTGCTCCGGCACACCGATCTCGGTGGCCAGTTCGGCCAGGGTCGCCGCCTGGACGATGCGACCGTTCGCCATCCACCGGGACGGAAACCGCTGACCGGGCTGCAGCCCCGCGAAGATGTAGCGGTTGCGGTACCGCTGGTCGAACACCAGCCAGGCAGGCACGTTCTCGCCGGGACCCGACCCTTGCCCGTGCTCCCCGCCGTACATGGTGTGGACCGCCTCGACGTAAGGCGCCGACTCGTTGCCGAATCGCTTCCCGTCGGTGTTGACGATGATGCAGCCCGGCAGATTCCGCTCCGCGAGGCAGAACCAGGGCTTGCCGCCTTTGAAGATCGTCGGTCCCCACCAGGCGTCGGCCATGATGTCGACGGCCGCGCCGAGTTCCAGACCGGCGCGGATGCCATCTCCGGTGTTGGCCGTCGCGCCGGTGGTCCATGCGGTGGTGATCGGCTCGCGCTGGTAGGTGTGCCGCATCTCGTCGTTGTGCTCGAAGCCGCCGCTGGCCAGCACTACGCCGTAGCGGGCGGTGAAGCGCACGGTCCGTCCCTCGTGTTCGGCTTCGACCGCGGTGACCCGGTCGTCCTCGACGATCAGCCCGGTCAGCGGCGTGTTCAGCAGCAGGGGTACCCCCGCGTCGAGTAGACCTTTGCGGAGGGCGGCCGACAGCGCCTGTCCCATGCCGAGTAGATGCTTGCGGGTGAGCCGGGCCCACGTGGTCCGTGCGCCGACCCGCATCGCGCGCAGCATGCCGCGCGGGTGTCGTCTGATGAGATTGAGCTGCTTGAAATCCGCCTGGGTGACCACGACGTTCAGCGGAGCCTTGCTGTAGGGCGGCTCCAGGTTGAAGCGCTCCGCGCCGAGGATCTTGGCGTCGAACGGTTTCGGTTCACACGAACGGCCCTCGGCGCGGCCGCCGGGCGCTTCGGGGTAATAGTCGGAGTAGCCGGGCACCCAGCGCATCTTCAGTGGGGTGTGGTCGAGCACGAAGTCGAAGGCTTCGGCGCCGCGGTCGATATAGGTGTCGATCCGATCCTTGGGGACGACGCCGCCGATGATGCTGTGCAGGTAGGTCCGGGCGTCCTCGCGGTCGTCGGGCCGACCGGAGGCCCGCAGTGCTTTGTTACCGGGGATCCACACGCCGCCACCGGACCGCGCGGTCGACCCGCCGTAGTGCGCGGCCTTTTCGATGAGTACTGCGCTCAGCCCATGGTGGGCGGCGGTCAGGGCGGCGGTCATGCCGGCGGCGCCACTGCCGACCACCACCACGTCGTATTCCCGATCAGTCATGTAGAACACGTTATAGAATGGACGCGCAATTGGTCTATGTTGTGTGGCAGAAGACTTACTCGGCGTTCCATCTACCGAGGTAACTTGTTTCAATTCAGGACCGGAGAGAAGTGTATGGGGCACGATTGGGACCTGACCACCGACGTTGTCGTGGTCGGATACGGCGCCGCCGGCGCGGCCGCCGCGCTGGAAGCGACCGCGGCGGGCGCGCAGGTGCTCGTGCTCGAGCGGTTCGCCGGGGGCGGCGCGTCGGCGCTGTCCGGCGGTGTCATCTACGCGGGCGGCGGTACCTCGGTGCAGCAGGCGGCCGGAGTCGACGACACCCCGGCGGCGATGCTCGCCTACCTGGAGCGTGAGGTCGGCGACGCGGTGACACCCGAGACGCTGCGCCGGTTCGTCGACGAGAGCCCGGCCATGATCGAGTGGCTGCAAGGCCACGGCGTGCCGTTCGGGGCGTCGCTGTGCCCGTACAAGACCTCCTATCCGAACGATCACTTCTACCTGTATTACTCCGGCAGCGAGGTCTCCGGAGCGTTCCGGGACATTCCGGCCGCGCAGCGCGGACATCGGGTGAAGGGGCGGGGCACCTCGGGCAAGAAGCTCATCGGCCCGCTCGCCGCCTCCGCGTCCCGCCTCGGCGTACGCGTGGAAACCATGACGCGGGTGACGCGCTTGGTCACGGACAGCACGGGGGCGGTGATCGGCGTCGAGTGTCACACCCTGCGCGCCGCGCCGGGCCGGATCCGGGATCGATACACCCGCATGTCGAAGGTCGCGGCCAAGCCGGGGATCTACTATCCACGGCTACGCCGGGCATTGGAGCGGCGGCTCGCCCGGATGGAACGCCGGTACGGCACGACGATCCGGGTTCGGGCGCGCCGAGCCGTGGTGGTCAGCGCCGGCGGATTCATCGCCAACCGTGACATGGTGCGCCGGTACGCGCCGCAGTACCGCGGTGGCCTGTTACTCGGGACGACCGGCGACGACGGGAGCGGAATCGTGATGGCGCAGCAGGCCGGCGCGGCCGTCGGCCGGATGGACAACATCTCGGCGTGGCGATTCCTGCAGCCACCCAGCGCCTTGACCGGCGCGTTGCTGGTCGACGCGGGCGGCCGCCGAGTGATCGACGAGACCCGTTACGGCGCCGCGGTCGGGCACACGCTGATCAACGAGCACGAGGGCAAGGGCTGGCTGCTCGCCGACGACGCGTTGATGCGCACCGCCATCGGCCAGATCGGTAAACAGGGAACCTGGTTTCAGCGTGGTCAGTTCGAGGCCATGCGACGCACCGCGATTCGGGGCGGCACGATCGAGGAAGTCGCGGCGAAAGCAAAAATCGATGCCCCCGGTCTGCGCGCGACGGTCGAGGCGCACAATTCCGCGATCGACAGCGGTGCACCTGATCCGGTCGGCAAGCCCGCCGAGTTCACCACCAGGGTGCGCACCGGTCCGTTCTGGTTGCTGGATGTGAGTGTCACACCGAGTTTGACCAATCCGTGCGCCATGCTCACCCTCGGCGGCGTCCTGGTGAACGAGCGTTCCGGCGCGGTGAAATCGACCGAGGGAGGCGATATTCCGGGACTTTTCGCGGCGGGTCGGACCGCGATCGGCCTCTGCTCGCAGTCCTACGTCAGCGGCCTCTCGCTGTCGGACTGCATTTTCTCTGGTCGCCGGGCCGGTCGGTCCGCGGCGGCCGAGCGGGTTCCGGCGCTCGACCGAGCAACAGCGGAAGGAAACTAGCGTGCTGTCCGATGCGGTACGAAGGGAACTGGCCGACGCGCTCGAGCTCGCCGAACGCGACCGGGTAGCGGTTGATCCACTGGTCGCCCGATATCCGGATATCGACGTGATCGACGCCTACGAGATCCAGTTGATCAATATCCGGCGCAGGCTCGACGGCGGCGCCAGGGTGGTCGGCCACAAGGTCGGCCTGTCGTCGGAAGCCATGCAGCGGATGATGGGCGTGGATGAGCCCGATTACGGGCATCTGCTCGCGGACATGGAAGTTCACGAGAATATTCCGGTCGAGGCGGACCGCTATCTGTTCCCGCGGGTCGAGGTGGAGGTCGGCTTCGTGCTCGGCGCCGATCTGCCCGGCGCGGACTGCACCGAGCAGGACGTGCTCGCCGCGACGGTCGCCGTCGCGCCCGCGATCGAACTCATCGATTCGCGGATCAAGGACTGGAACATCGGCCTGGTCGACACCATCTCCGATAACGCCTCCTCCGCCGGTTTCCTGCTCGGCGCGCAGCGCGTCGCACCGCGGGATATCGACATCGCGGCGATAGACGCGGTGCTCACCCGCAACGGCGAGGTCGTCGCCGAAGGTCGCAGCGATGCCGTGCTCGGCGACCCGGTGATCGCGGTGGCCTGGTTGGCCCGCAAGGTCGCCGGCTTCGGGGTCCGGCTGAAAGCCGGCGACATCGTGTTGCCCGGTTCCTGCACCCGCGCCATCGACGCCTGTCCGGGCGACGCGTTCCACGCCGAGTTCGCCGGACTCGGTTCTGTCCGTCTGCAATTCAGCTAGGAGGCATGTCGTGTCCGTACCAGGGACCGTCGCCGCCGCGATCGTCGGGTCCGGCAATATCAGTACCGATCTGCTCTACAAGCTGCTGCGCTCAACGACCATCGAGCCACGCTGGATGATCGGCATCGATCCCGACAGTGCGGGTTTGCAGCGTGCCCGCGGGCTCGGGCTGGAAACCTCGCACGAAGGCATCGACTGGCTGCTCGGGCAAGGGGACCTGCCCGACCTGATCTTCGAGGCGACTTCCGCCGCCGTGCACCGTGCCGCCGCGCCGCGCTACGCCGAGGCGGGTATTCGGGCGGTGGACCTCACGCCCGCCGCCGTCGGTCCCGCCGTGGTGCCGTCGGTGAACCTGGGTGCGAATCTCGAAGCGCCGAACGTCAATATGATCACCTGCGGGGGTCAGGCGACGATTCCGATCGTCGCGGCCGTGTCGAGGGTCGTTGCGGTGCCCTACGCGGAGATCGTCGCGTCGGTGTCGTCGGTCTCCGCCGGCCCTGGCACCCGCGCCAACATCGACGAGTTCACCAAGACCACGAGCCGCGGCGTCGAGACCATCGGGGGTGCGCAGCGCGGCAAGGCGATCATCATCCTGAACCCGGCCGAGCCGCCGATGATCATGCGCGACACGATCTTCTGCGCCATCCCCGAGGACGCCGATACCGACCTGATCGGCGACTCCATCCACCGAATGGTCGGCGAGATCCAGCAGTACGTGCCCGGCTACCGGCTGCTCAACGACCCGCAGTTCGACGAACCGTCGGTGGTGTCCGGAGGCATGGCGAAGGTGTCGGTGTTCGTCGAGGTCGAAGGCGCGGGCGACTTCCTGCCGCCGTATGCGGGCAATCTCGACATCATGACCGCCGCGGCGACGCAGGTGGGCGAGGTCATCGCCGACCAGATCCGCGGCCGAGCGCACCGAGGCGACCAATCAGGCACCGAAACCCGGGTGTGAGGAGCGAAAATATGGCCTACTCAGCAGAACTGGACATCCGCGTCACCGACACCTCGCTGCGCGACGGTTCGCACCACAAGCGCCACCAGTTCACCACTACCGAGGTCCGTGCCATCGTCGCCGCGCTGGACGGCGCGGGCGTCCCGGTGATCGAGGTGACCCACGGCGACGGCCTCGGCGGCTCGTCGTTCAACTACGGCTTTTCCAGGACGCCCGAGCAGGAACTGGTCGCCATCGCCGCCGCGACAGCGAAACAGGCGAAGATCGCGGTGCTGATGCTGCCCGGCGTCGGTGTCAAAGAAGACATCAAGGTCGCCCGAGACAATGGCGCCGCCATCTGCCGCATCGCCACGCACTGCACCGAAGCGGACGTGTCGATCCAGCACTTCGGGCTCGCCCGCGAACTCGGCCTGGAGACGGTCGGCTTCCTGATGATGTCGCACACCCAGCCGCCGGAGGTACTGGCCGAGCAGGCGCGCATCATGGCCGACGCGGGCTGCCAGTGCGTCTACGTGGTGGATTCGGCGGGAGCTCTTGTCCTGGAACAGGTCTCCGATCGGGTCGCCGCCATCGTCGCCGAGCTCGGTAACGACGCTCAGGTCGGTTTCCACGGCCACGAGAACCTCGATCTCGCGGTCGCCAACTCCATCTGCGCCATTCGCGCGGGCGCAAGCCAGATCGACGGCAGCGCCCGCCGTTTCGGTGCGGGCGCGGGCAATACGCCGGTCGAGGCGTTGGTCGGGGTGTGCGACAAACTCGGTATCGAGACCGGCATCGATTTCTTCGCCATTGCCGATGCCGCCGAGGACGTGGTCCGGCCTACCATGCCGCAGGAATGCCTGCTGGATCGTCAAGCCCTGATGATGGGCTACGCGGGCGTCTACTCCAGTTTCCTCAAGCACGCGCAACGCCAAGCCGAGCGCTACGGTGTCTCCGCCGCCGAACTGCTCGTCCGCGCGGGCAAACGGAAGCTCGTCGGCGGGCAGGAGGATCAACTGGTCGACATCGCGCTGGAATTGCGGCGGGAGCAGGCAACGGTCTCTGCCTGACCGGCCGCCGACCGCGGGTCGCGCGCGTGTGCGGTCACCCCGCGCGGCCCGCCCGCGAGACTGCGGGCTTACAGGCTGAAGGCGATCGAGCGCAGGATCAGCGCAACGACGAATACCACGGTGAACGCCAGATCGATCGACAACCCTCCGGCACGAACCGGAGGTAGTGCCCGCCGCACCGGCGCGATCACCGGCTCCGTCCAGGCTCGAGTCAGCGAGCGCGCCCGACTCGCCCAGCGTGGGCTGTCGGCCATCGCCCCGATCCAGTCGAGCACCATCCGGGCGATCAACAGCAAGATGAACACCGTCAGGGCGTACCCGAGCAGGGTTCCGATCAGGCTCATGACCAACTCCTTGTGCCGCTGGGCGTCTCACCAGTTTCAACGTGGCGGCTCAGGTCGAAAGTGTCGCTTTTGCTGTGTTCTCAGCCGACTATCAGGTTGGAACCGACGTGGGCCGCGGTGCGATGGACCGTTCTCGTCCTTGTCAAACGGTTGTCGCGGTCTTTGCTCAGCGGGCACCGGATTGCAGTGCCGACAAGGTCAGTTCGTCTTGTCTTCGCCGGTACTGGTTGATGCGCTCAGGTACTGTTCGCGGTTGCGCAAAAACGACGCAACAGCGCGTTCCGCCCGTCCACTCAGACCGCGACGATCTCGACCATGCTTTCCAGCCCCCGGAAGTCTCCGCTGTTGCGGGTGTAGAGCGGTAATCCGCGTGCTGACGCGATCGCCGCGATGAGCAGGTCCATCCGGCGAGGACGCGGATCGCGGTTCGCGGCCAGAGTGAGGGCTACCAGCGTGCCGTAGCGTGTCGCGGCATCTTCATCGAATGGCAGCGGATCGAAGTCGACGATGGCGGCGCCGAGTTGCTCGGATCGCGCCGCGCGGGTGGCGGCGTCCTTCGCCATCGCCACGCCCTGATGCAATTCGGCTAGCGTGATAGCAGTGATCTCGGGTAGCTGGGGTAGGGCGACCGGATCGAGCGCATACAGGTCGATGTAGGTGCGGGTGTCGAGTACGCCCGATGCGTGCAATTCGCTCACCGACGTGATCCTCGAGCGTCGTCGTCCTCGATGCGATCTTCTGTGCGGAAAAATTCGTCGGCTTCTTGCCGCATCTGTGTGAAGTCGACACGGGGGAGTTTGCGGTGTCGTTCAACGAGTTCTTCGGCGGTTCGGCGTCGCTGTCGACGGACCGGCCGTACCTCAGCGACCTCGACGCCATTGCGGGTGACGCGAAACGTTTCCCCGGCCTCGACGGCATTCATGACCGCCGCCGAGTTGTTGCGGAATTCACGCTGCGTGATCACTTTCATTCCCGAAGTGTAGGCCGATGTAGCACTGGTGGCTACATGAGGCTACAAGTTGTGATTAGTATAGTTATCATAACTGTATTGATAATGGGAGAGCCATGCAGAAGCCGGCGGATGTGTTCAGCCGAGACCGTGAGTGGGAATCGCTGACCCGGTTCGTCACCGACCCTGCGGCCGGTGCGACTCTGGGTGTCGTATCCGGGCGTCGCAGGCAGGGCAAGAGCTTCCTCCTCGAGGCGGTCTGCGAGGTCGCCGACGGATTCTACTTTTCTGCGCAGGAAGCCACGGACGCGGAATCGCTGGCGTCGATCGGCGAAGCGCTGACCCGTCACCTCGACCTGGTCGCCCCGTTCACGCCATCGAATTGGGGGCAGGTGATCGACGTCCTGCTCCGCATGGGAGCGGAGCGGAATACTCCGGTGGTGGTCGACGAGTTCCCTTATCTGGCCAGGGCGAATCCTGCTCTGCCATCGATCATCCAGGGCGCATACGCGCCCAGGCGTACCGAGCGGACGGGCTCGCGTACTCGGTTGCTGCTGTGTGGTTCGGCGCTGTCGTTCATGGGTGGATTGCTGTCCGGAGACGCGCCGTTACGCGGTAGGGCATCGCTAGAATTGCCGATCCACACGTTGAATTACCGTCTGGCAGCTGATTTCTGGGGTATCACCGACCCGCGGTTGGCGCTACTCGTGCATTCGGTTGTCGGCGGAACGCCGGCATATCGGACCGAGATGATCCGCTACGACGCGCCGAGAGACTTGGCTGATTTCGATGACTGGGTAGTTCGAGCGGTTCTTTCCCCGGGCAGCCCGATGTTCTTGGAAGCGCGCTACCTGCTCGCCGAAGAACCCGATCTACGGGATGTGGCGCTGTATCACTCGGTCCTCAGTGCCGTCGCGTCCGGAAACAGCGGTAGGGGCGGCATTGCCGGGCACGTCGGCCGACCGGTCAACACGTTGTCCCATCCGTTGACCGTGCTCGAAGACGCCGGTTTGATCACCCGCGAGGTCGACGGATTCAGAGCCAACCGCACCGATTTCCGTATCGCCGAACCGCTGCTCGCCTTCTATCACGCGATCATGCGTCCGTTCTGGCCCCAACTGACTCTCGCGGCCGACACCGAGCGCATCTGGCGACGAGCGTCGCATCGGTTCGCCAGCAACGTCATCGGTCCGCACTTCGAGCGGATATGTCGCGAATGGGCACTGCGCTTCGCGCATGAACCCAGCGGCCAGGATCGGATCGGTGACCTCCCGATCCGGGTCAGTGCCGGCACGGTCAACGATTCGGCCCACCGCACGACGCATCAGGTCGATGTGGTCGCGGTCGGCTACGCGGAGGACTCGCGTCCGCCACTGCTCGGCATCGGGGAGGCGAAGTGGAACGAGACCATGGGCCTCGCTCACCTCGACCGGCTACGACACATCCTCGCACTCATCAACGTAGGCGGAAAATATGACACAACAAGTACGCGCCTGCTGTGCTTCTCGGGCGCCGGCTTCAGCGCGGAACTTCAGCAGGCCGAGCGGCGCGGCGAAGTCGCACTGATCAATCTCGAGGAACTCTATGGCGTCCGCTGATCGGCTGGGGCCGCGCGAGATCAACCGACAGCAACGGCACGACCTTCCGCCAGACCGGGAGACTGTGCAAGTCGGTCGCGCCGCCGAACCACTACAACCAGGTGTCGAGGGTGGTCGTGGTGAGGAAGTGCTCCAGATCGGCGCGCCAGGGAGCCGGGGTGGTCTTGTCCGGTTCGATGGCGGTGTATTGGCCGCGGTAGAACAGCAGGGGGCGACCGGAAGTGGTCGATTCCGTGAGAGCTTGGACTCGACCGATGACGATGTAGTGGTCGCCGCCGTCCACGACGCTGTCCACCTTGCACTCGACGGTGGCGAGCGCGTCGTCCAGGAGCGGGAGCTCCAGGTCGGAGGCGTGCCAGGTGACTCCGGCGAACTTGTCGGGTTCGCGGGAGCCGAAACGAGCACACAGCTCACGCTGCTCTTCGGCCAGGACGTTCACGCAGAAGCGTCCGGTTTTCTCGATCGCCGCCCAGGATCGGGACGCCTTGGTGGGGCAGAACAGGACGAGCGGCGGTTCGAGGGAGAGGGCGGCGAAAGACTGGCAGGCGAAACCGATCGGGGCTGCTTGGTCGCCGTCGAAGGTGGTGATCACCGTGATGCCCGTACAGAACTGCCCGAGCACGTTTCGGAACTGCCGTGGATCGATCTCCGCGGCCATCGTTTCGCCAGCCCTCTCGGTCACTGCTGTCGCTGCCCGACGGAGAAGTCGTGGCCCCACAGGCTCACGGCGGTGGACTCCCTGGCAATCCACTCGGCGTCGTCCACCGCCAGACCCTCACAGCCGAATTCGACATCGAAGCCGCCCGGCGTTTTCATGTAGAAGGAGAGCATCTTGTCGTTGACGTGCCGTCCGAGCGTCGCCGACATCTTGACCTTCTTGCGCAGCGCGCGATCCAGGCACAGCCCGACGTCGTCGGCCTCACCCACCTCGAGCATCAGATGCACGATGCCGCTCGGAGTCGGCATGGGTAGGAAGGCCAGTGAGTGGTGGCGGGGATTGCAGCCGAAGAAACGCAGCCACGCGGGCTCCCCGTCGGCTGGACGTCCGACCAACTGCGGTGGCAGCCGCATCGAGTCGCGCAACCGGAAACCGAGCACATCGCGATAGAACTCCAGTGCCGCCTTGTCGTCCTTGGTGCTGAGCACTACGTGCCCGAGCCCTTGCTCCTCGGTGACGAACCTGTGCCCGTAAGGGCTGACCACCCGGCGATGCTCCAGCGCGGCGCCGTGAAACGCCTCCAGAGTGTTGCCGGAAGGGTCGTCGAAGCGGATCAATTCGTACACCCGGCGATCGGCCAGTTCCGCGGCGGCGCCTTCCTTGTACGGCACCCCGGCCGCGTCCAGCCGATTGCGGATGTCCTGCAGCTCTTCGGCGTCGGCGGTCTCCCAGCCGGAGAGCTGCAACTGGTCCTTGGTGCCCGGAACAATCACCAGCCGGGCCGGAAACTCGTCCATGCGCAGATACAGCGACTCCGGGTCGGCGCCCTTGCCCTCGACCATGCCGAGCACCTTCAGTCCGTACTCTCGCCAGGCGGCCAGGTCGGTCGCCTCGATACGCAGATATCCCAGTGAGCGGATTCCCATCACTTCTCCTGTGTCCCGCGGGAGTTCCCGCACCCCGTCGGCGCGATGAGGGTTGCGTGAGTGTGTCTCATCGAGCCTCCTGTGTCCTGCGGGAGTTCCCGCACCCCGTCGGCGCGATGAGGGTTGCGTGAGTGTGTCTCATCGAGCCTCCTGGACGCCGGCGAGGAAATCGATGGCCAGCCGGTTGAATTCGTGGAATTTCTCCAGTTGTGCCCAGTGTCCGCAGCCGCCGAAGACGTGCAGCTGCGCGCGGGGGATCACCTTCATCGCAACGAGCGCGCCGTCGAGCGGGTTGACCCGGTCTTCGCGTCCCCAGATCAGCAGCACCGGCTGACGCAAGGTGTAGGCGTCCCGCCAGAGCATGCCCTTCTCGAAGTCCGCGCCGGCGAACGACTTCCCCATCGCGCGGGCCGCGGCCAGTGCTTCCGGCGTGCTCGCCGCGGCGAACCGCTCGTCGATCAACTCGTCGGTGATCAGCGACTGGTCGTAGACCATGATGCGCAGGAAGGCCTCCAGGTTCTGCCTGGTCGGCTCGTAGTTGAACGCGGCGAGCAGTTTCACGCCCTCGGTCGGGTCGGGCGCGAACAGGTTGGTGCTCAGCCCACCGGGACCCATCAGGACCAGTTTTCCCGCCCGCTGCGGATAATCCAGCGCGAACCGTACGGCCGCGCCGCCGCCGAGCGAGTTGCCGAGCAGGTGCACGCGTGAGGTGATCTGCAGGTGGTCGAGCAGATCGTGCAGCGCCGAGGCGCTGTGCACGAAGTACTGCGGATGCTCGGTCGGTTTGTCCGAGCGGCCGTACCCGGGCTGATCCACGGCGAGCACATGGAAATTCTCCGCCAGCACGGGGATGTTACGGCCGAAGTTCGACCAGGAGGATGCGCCGGGCCCGCCGCCGTGCAACAGGACGATCGTCGGCCCGTTGCCGACCCCCGCCTCGTGATAATGCAGCCGCAGGTCAGGGCGCACCTGCGCGTAGCGCGAGGTCGATGCAGCGGTGAGTTCCGCGGTTGAGGTCATGATCGCCCTTACACCATGCCGTCGGTGACGGGCAGCCCGAACTCGTGCGTGCCGTACATCAGGTACGCGCGCTCGGGATCATTGGCCGCGTGTACCCGTCCCGCGTGCGCGTCGCGCCAGAAGCGTTGCAGCGGAGTGTCGTTCGCCAGCGCGGTGGCGCCGGAGCTCTCGAACAGCTTGTCGATGGCGGCGATCGAGCGTCCGGTGGCGCGCACCTGGTCGCGCCGCGCCCGCACGCGCAGGTCGAACGGAATCTCCTCGCCTGCCACCAGCAGCGCGTACTCATCGGCTACATTGCCCGACAGCTGGCGCCATGCCGCGTCGATATCACTGGCCGCCTCGGCAATGCGCACCTTGGCGAACGGGTCGTCCTTGGCCTTCTCGCCCGCATAGGCCGCGCGCACGCGTTTCCCCTGGTGCGCCACATGTGCCTCGTACGCGCCGTAGGCCATGCCGACGATCGGGGTGGAGATGGTGGTGGGATGGATGGTGCCCCAGGGCATCTTGTACACCGGATCGGTGTTCTGTTCCAGGCCGGGCGAAGTCAATTCGCTCATGGCGCGGAAGCTCAGAAACCGGTGCGACGGCACGAAGACGTTGTCGACCGCGATGGTATTGGAGCCGGTGCCGCGCAGACCGACCACATTCCAGACATCATCGATCCGGTAGTCGTCGCGGGGGATCAGGAAGCTACCGAAGTCGACGGGTCTGCCGTCCTTGATCACCGGGCCGCCGAGCACCGCCCAGGTCGCGTGGTCGCAGCCGGACGACCAGGCCCACGCGCCGTTGACGAGGTAGCCGCCGTCGACGACCGTGCCCGCACCCATCGGCGCGTAGGACGAGGAGATCCGTACCTCGGTGTCCTCGCCCCAGACGTCCTCCTGCGCCTGCTGAGCGAACAGCGCCAGATGCCAGTTGTGCACGCCGACAATGCCGGACACCCAGCCGGTGGACCCGCACGCGCTGGCGATCTTGCGAACGATGTCGTAGAAGACCACGGGGTCGGCGGCATGGCCACCCCACTGTTTGGGCTGGAGCAACCGGAAGAAACCGGTCTCCTGTAACGCTTTCATGGTTTCGTCGGGGATGCGCCGCAGGTCTTCGGCTTCCTGCGCTCGCTCGCGCAGCATCGGCAACAGCGCGTCAACCCGCTCGGTCACTTCTTGCGTCATCTCGGGACCTGCTCCTGCCTGGTCGATGGATAACCGGTAATCTCATTTGCTTCTGAGACTAGAACAGGTTCCTATTTATGTCGAGAACCGGTGTTCACCCCAGTTCGTCGGTGGGCTTGTGCAGGAAGTGGGGCGAATCGCTGGCGTCCAGGGCGGTGATTTTGTAACGTGTTCTAGTACAGAAGGAGGAGGAATCGCCATGGCAATTACCCCACTGCCGCCGAGCGACGGGCCCGGAGGCGGCAGCGTGCGTAACCACGGAGGGGCCCGCGCGGCGGCCGATCCTGCGCCGCGCGGCGGTGCGAAGGTCCGGGAGCTCGATGTCGGCACCGCACCGAGCCGGTATGCGCGGGGATGGCATTGCCTGGGTCTGGCCGCAACGTTCCGGGACGGCAAGCCGCATGCGGTCACCGTGTTCGGTACCAAGCTCGTAGTCTGGGCCGACAGCAACGGTGATCTGCGCGTCCTCGACGCCTACTGCCGGCATATGGGCGGCGACCTGACGATGGGCGAGGTCAAGGGCGACGACATCGCCTGCCCGTTCCACGACTGGCGCTGGTCGGGCAGCAACGGCAAGTGCACCGCGATTCCGTACGCGCGCCGGGTGCCGCCCTTGGCCCGTACCAGGAAGTGGACCACGCTCGAGCGCAACGGACAGTTGTTCGTCTGGCAGGACTACGAGGGCAGTCAGCCACCGCCCGAGGTCACGATCCCGCACATCAAGGGCCCCTACACCGACGTAGATGGCAACCCCACCGAGGAACTCGACAGCGGCTGGACCGCCTGGACCTGGAACTCGATGTTGATCGAGGGCGCCAACTGTCGCGAGATCATCGACAACGTGGTCGACATGGCCCACTTCTTCTATATCCACTTCGCCTTCCCGACCTATTTCAAGAATGTTTTCGAAGGTCACATCGCCACCCAGTTCCTGGAGACCAAAGGCAGGCCCGATGTCGGCATGGCCGCCAAGTATGGTGGCGACACGCTGCTGAAGTCGGAAGCGTCGTATTTCGGGCCGTCGTACATGATCAACCCACTGGTCAATATCTACAGTGGCTACGAGGTCAAAAGCGTCCTGATCAACTGCCATTATCCGGTCACCCAGGACTCGTTCGTCCTGCAATGGGGCATCACACTGGAGAAGCCGAAGGGCGTCGAAGGTGATATGGCCGTCCGGCTCGCGGAGAAGATGACCGAGGGCATCAGCGTCGGCTTTCTGCAGGACGTCGAGATCTGGAAGCACAAGTCGAAGGTCGACAACCCGCTGCTGTGCGAGGAGGACGGGCCGGTCTACCAATTGCGTCGCTGGTACGACCAGTTCTACGTCGACCTGGCCGACGTGACCGAGAAGATGACCCAGCGCTTCGAGTTCGAGGTGGACACCACCAAGGCGAACGAGGTGTGGGAGGCCGAGGTCGCCGACAACCTGCGGCGCAAGCGCGAAGCCGAGGCCAACGCCTGATGGCCGCCTGGGCGAAGGCGCCGGATTTCGCCGACCAGCCTGCTCGGCGGGCCGAAGTGCGTGCCCAGACCGTGATCGACAAGCAGCGCTATCTGGAAGACGGACTGACCGCGCTGCGATGTCAGGCCTGCCGGAGCGAGGTACTGGTGCGCAAGAGCAGTTCGCACCAGACCTCGGTGCAGTGGCTCGGCGACCCGGCCGGACTCTGCCCGGTTTTCGCCGAGCTGAGGGCGAACGGGCTCGGGCCGGGCCGTCCCGACTCCTGCCCGAACCTGGAGCGCACCATCCAATGGGCGGTAGACGAGGGCGTGCTCGAAATTCCTGAATAGCCCGGTGCGGCACCGCGTTCGGGTCATCGGATTGTCGGCCGAGGGCGCGCACGGGCACCGTGCTGTCGCGGCCGTGCCGGGATCGGGCTACGTTGGCGGAAACAGACAGACCGGCGTGCCGGATCGGATCCGGTGCCGCAGGAGGGAGTTTCCGCGATGCTGGTTCGGCATCTGGACTGCGCGACGATGTGCCCGATCGGCGGGCGCGCGCTGCTCGGCAGCGGTGGCCTGCTGACCGGCGCGCTGGTCGGCCACTGCCTGCTCATCGAGACCGGCGACGGGCTTGTGCTGGTAGACACCGGGTTCGGCATGGCCGATGTGCTCGATGCGAGCAGGCTCGGCGCCGGCGCCAGGCTGTTGCGGCCGCGGTTGCGTCCGGAACAGACTGCATTGCACCAGATCCGCGCGCTCGGCTATCGGCGTGAGGATGTCCGCCACATTGTATTGACCCACCTCGATCTCGATCACGCGGGCGGATTATCCGATTTCCCGGACGCTGCCGTGCACGTCTTCGCCGATGAGTTGGACGCGGCGACCCAGCCCGCGACACTCGGCGAGAAGCTGCGCTATCGACAGCACCACTGGGAGCACGGCCCGCGCTGGCTCGCCCACGAAACCGGCGCCGACTCGTGGTTCGGCTTCACCGCGGTTCCGGTGCTCGAGGACATCATGTTGATTCCCTTGATCGGACACAGCCGCGGACACAGCGGGGTCGCGGTCCGGCAGAGCGACGGTTGGCTGTTGCACTGCGGCGACGCCTACTTTCATCGCCGGCAGCTGTACTCGGCGAAGACTCGTCCGCCGCTCGGGCTCGGGGTCTTCGAGGTGCTTGCGAGCACCTTGGGCCGAGCCCGGGTCGACAACCTGGAGCGATTGCGCACCCTGCGTGCCGAATTCGGTGACCGCGTGCGGCTGTTCTGCGCGCACGACCCGCACGAACTCGCCGAGCTGACTGCGGTGGCGGTGCGCTGAACTCCCGGGAAAATCGGTGTGAATCTGTCGAGTCACCGTGCAGTATCCGGCAGCAGAGCCGGGTCCCCGGCAACGCCCGAAGGGGCGGTGGAAACCGATTCCGCGGCAAACGCACGCCGTGCAGTCGTGATCATGTCGGCCGTGACAGCCGGATGGGCCAAAGCGATGGTGACCAACGCCGCATCGGTATCCGGCCCCAACCCCACGTGCATGCGCAGCGGTTTGCCGGCGACCGCCGCCGCCAGTTCGGTCTCGAATGTGTCGTGCTGCTCCGCTGCGGACCGCGCACCGATGTACCTCACGGCTGTGCCGTCGACGATAGCCGCGCCGTCTCGACGACCAAGCGGTGCAACACCTTCGCGGCCGGACCCGCGTCCTGCCCGTTCAGTTGGACCTCGGTGAACGCATCGGCCAACGCCATCCCGGGATCGAAGCGGCCGTCGCGCAGGCCATAGCCACTCAACTGAGCACGCCACTGCTCGAATTCGGCCGTGGGCGCGGTGGTCGAGTCCTCCGGTGCGCGAGTGCCCCGAATGCGCGTGAACTCGGCGATCAGCACGTCCTGGGCCGCCGGTCTGGCGCGAAAGCCCCCTGCGATATCCAGCGCATGCCCGACTTCGCGGATCACTGTCGAATACACCGGTCGCCGGTCCGATCCGCGCGCCAGCTTTCCCGATTGTGTTGCAGTGCACACCGATTCGACGAACTCATCAGGGTTGCGGGCGACGGCGGCGTCGAACACGATTCGGCGGGTGAACGGCTCCGGACCCTCGGCTCCGGCGACCCAATCCCATTCCAGGCATGTTGCCGCGTCCGCGGATTCGGCGATCGCAATCTGCCGTACGTCGGCATGGGGGTACTGCGTGAGCACATCGTCGAGCGCAGCCGCGAGTTCGCGCACCGTGTGCCGGTCGACACCTGGGGTGTCGAACCCGATGACTTCCAGATCGTGACGCTCGGCTAGTTCCCGCGCGATCCGTATGTTCTCGTCGACGAGTGCGCTATGGCTGGCCCATGGGTGATGACCGGTGGATTTCGATTCAGCACCAGGCGTCTTCCCGGTGGCCTTCGGCGCGGGCCAGCGATCGTGTCGCTCAGGAAATGGTGGCGCGGTCAGCCTCGGAAGGTTCGAGGGCACGCATACTTCGGGCGGATCGCTGCCTGGCATCGATGCTTGCGACGGGCTGTGTGATACCGAGGTGTTCGACGGGCCCATACCGGACACCCTTTTCGACCATGGCGTGTTGGGCAGTGTGCGCCCGGCCGTTTGGACATCGGCGGCTGCGCGCGTGGAGGTGGCCGGCGTCGCGAAATCAGGTGCGGCCGTCGGTGCGGCGCCCACCAGCGTGAGCTGGGCGCCCTGGCGTTCCTCGCCGCTGTCGTGCCCGTCTGTCGCGCCGACCGGATCGACCGGTCCGGCAGTGTTGTCGGAGAGTCGGCTGGTCGGGACATCCGGCGGCGGGTAGTGCTGCGCACTACCCGGAATGATCGCTGTGTCAGGCGAATGCAGCGCTGGACGATCGCTGGCATCGGAATCCGGCTCGATGCGAAGGAGTCTGGGCCCGGACGCGGCGCTCGTCGCGGGGATCGCATGTTGCGAACTCGGCGGATTCTGATCGGTGGGGGCGCTGAAGGGTTCGACGCGAATCTCGGCCCGCCCGGACGTCTGGCCCGCCGGGTCGTCATCCCAGCAGTTTCCTTCGTGCCCGATCGCGGCTTTCAACTGGCCGAGCAGACGCTGTGCTTCGGTGCCGATGTTCTCGAATTCCGCGACCATTGCCCGAAGCTGTTCTTGATCGACCCGCACCGACTGCCCCACACCGCCTCCTTGCGCCTCCCTGTGTCCAATTTCTCATGCCATGCGCATGAATTCTCAAGATTGGGAAGTAATTAGTTGGCTCGCTGATTGCCGTCGCCGGATGAATTGTGAATTCGGGCCTGTTCCGCGCCTGGGAGACGGGGTTTGCTGAATGCGGGACCGACACTCCGGCGGTGAGCCGATCTTCCTGGTGCCGGGCATGTATATGGTGATCTTGGTGAATGGCTTGCTTGCGCATCTCCAGGTGTATTTCGTCGGGTGTGCAAGGTGTGGATTCGACTATCTGTCGGTGAAAAAAACGAACAATTATGTTCGCTGTGGAATGAGTCTGTTACTCGGTGTTGGCATCGGCGCTGTGTCTGCGGGCATACCGGCATGACCAAATCGCGCGGTACCCAAAAATTGCCAGAATAAACACGGCCCGCACGGCCCGGCGCGTGCGCCGAGCCGGCGGCGGTTGCGGTGTGCCGAGCGTCAATCCATCCGGAAGTCGGCGAAGTCGAACCCTGGTGAGACGATGCAGCTGACCAGCGCATAGTTCTCGCCGACCGGGCGAGCTGCCTGGCTGACGCCGCCGGGCACCACGACTTGCAGCAGCTGTCCGTGTTCCACGTCCGGGCCGAGTATCACCACCTCACCGCCGACGCTGAGCGCCAGTGGGCCGCCGCGATGCCAGAGCCACAGTTCGTCCGAGCGCACCGTGTGTGGTTGCGACTGCTCGCCTGGCAGTAGCAGGAAGTAGATTCCCGTCGCGCTCGCGCGCGGACCTCCGTAGCCTTCCGGGGTGAATTCGACAGAGCTGCGCCAGGTCTCGCGGTACCAGCCGCCCTCGGGATGTGGCGAGAGATCGAGTGCGACGGCGAGGGGTGGTCGGTGGGCGGTCATTACTCGACTATGCCCGCCGCGCCGTCCTCGATGCGCCAGGTGATTCCGAACGGCGCCAGCGTGTCGAGGAAGCCGGCCGCGTCGAAAGCCTCGGCGACCGCGAGCGCCCCCGCTGCCGCCGATCGCTCGGCGAGTCGCATGGCGGTCTCGACCGCCATCAGTGCCGAATCGCGGTAGGAGTCGACGCCGCTGAGCACACCGCGCACCTTGCGGCCGTCGACACCGAATGCGTCCACAACGAGGTCGTAGCTCAGATCGGAGTCGGGTTCGTCGGGCAAGGCCTCGATCATGTCGGCGGTGAATCCGCTGAGTGTTTCGAGGATCGACGTAGCCAGAACTCCCTCGACGTACGAGACGTCCGAGTGGCGTGGGATGGTCAGGACCGCTGGCTGCGGGAACTTGGCGACCGGTGTCGGGCGGGTGTCGCCGGGAAATGTCATCGTGTCGTGGCGTGCGGCGGCGTCGGTCCGCCACGCGCCATCGGCGTAGTTCCAGCCGCCGCTGCGGAACCAGTGCAGGCTGGCGAGCACCGTCTCGGCGCTACCTTTGGAGCCGTTACCGCCGCTGTTGCTCAGATGGCTCAGTGTCACCGCAGCCGGTCCGGCGACCCGGCGGGTGGTGAGGTAGCCGAGCAGGTCACCGGGCAGATTGCTGTCAGTGACGCCGGCGATCACGGTGACGCCCGCCGCTTCGGCGCGTGGTCCGAATTCGTCGAAGACGCGCCGTAGGAACAGTTGTTCGCCGGACATGTCGGTGTAGTGCGCGCCCGCGTCGATTGCCGCCGTGAGTACCGCTGCCCCGTGATTCACATACGCGGGCAGGCTGCTGATCACTGCGTCGACGCCGGTGAACGCCGCGACGAGAGCCCTGTGATCGGTCAGGTCCGCGACTCGCACCTCGGCGTCCGGCAGTCCCGCGGCGACCGCGGCGGCTCGGATCCGATCGGCATCGCGGCCTACCAGGATCGGGGATGCGCCGCGGCGGCGCAGTTCGGTGAGAAGGTAGCCGCCGGTGTGGCCGGTGGCGCCGTAGACGGCGATGATCCGGGGGACTTTCTGCGATGTCATGGATGCGAATCTATTGTTATCTGAGGAGTGGTTGAATGGCTGTAATCCGCAATTGAATGTCTGAAACGCTCAGATGCAGAGTGCTACGGTAATCGGCGTGGACATTCTGAGCGAGGCTATCGCGGCCATCCGCACCGGCAGCCCGACCTCTGGTCTGTTCATTCGACACGCGCCGTGGGGCCGTCGGTATCCCATAGTCCCGGGCGCGGGCTTCCATGTGGTGTTGCAAGGTTCGTGCTGGGTGGTGCCACCGAACGGCGAGCCGATGGCGCTGGGCGTCGGTGACGTGCTGTTCATGCCGCGCGGCGCCGATCACGATCTGGTCGACAGTCTGGACAGCCCGGTCACCGAACGGGCGCTGCCCGGGGAGCCGAGGGAGATCGTCGGGCCCGGCGTGCGGACCGTGCTGCTGTGCGGTGCGTACGAACTCGGCAGGCGGCACAGTGTGGTCGGTCGTAGCCATCCGCTCCTGGACGAACTGCCGGAATTCGTCCATCTCCCAGCGCGTCCCGGCCGTCATCCGGCGCTGCGCGGCGCCGTCGATCTGCTGGCGGCCGAGATCGCCGAGCCGCGGCCGGGCAGCGACGCCGCGGTGCCCGCGCTGTTGGAGATGCTGCTGTTGTTCATCCTGCGTTCGTGGTTCGATGAGCAGGCTGATGCCCGATCCACCGGCTGGGCAGGCGCTTTCGCCGATCCCGCGGTCGCCGCGGTACTGCGCGCGGTGCACGCGCAGCCGGCGAGGGCGTGGACCGTCCCCGATCTCAGCGATGTCGCCGGTGTCTCGCGCGCTACGCTCGCCCGCCGATTCGCCGCGACGGTCGGCGAGCCACCCCTGGCGTATGTGACCCGTTGGCGCATGCTCACCGCCGCTCGTCTGCTGCGCGAAACGGACAGCGGCTTGGGCGCCGTGGCCCGCCGAGTCGGCTACACCTCGGAATTCGCCTTCGCGAAGGCCTTCAAACGCGAATACGGGCTGGCCCCAGGCCGGTACCGTCGCGCCGAGGACAACCCGCCCTTGGTCGCGGTCTGATCGTCGCTGCGCCCGGGTCCACGCGACCACCTCATCCAGGCTCGGTTGGACAATCCCTCGACCCCCGGCCGATTTGCGTCAGTTGAACGGGGTGCGTGGGCGTTCTTGGAGTTCGCCGTCGAGGTAGATGTCGACCTTTTCGTTGTAGAAGCAGGTCAATCCGGCGACTTTCTGGCTCTCCGGAAGCGGAGTGCGGTAGCCCCAGACGTAGTCGAGGTACTCCTTGTCGTCGATGCGGACTGTCCAGTAGTCGGCGGTGCCCTTGTACGGGCAACTACTGTGCGTGGCCGACGGGTGCAGCAGATCCATTCGAACGTCGGTCATCGGCAGGTAATACCGCGGCGGCAAACCGGTTTCGAAAAGGATGCGCGGCGAGTGCGAATCGGCGACGGTGATGCCGTCGATCTCCACCCGCACATGGCGGGAACTGGCCAGAATGTCGACCCGCGAGTACGGACTGCGCGGGTGGACGTAAACCGGCTCGTCCTCTTCGAACCATTCGTCCATCGCGCTCCATTCCAGCCGGACCAGATCGCGCAGTTCGGTGAGCGGTGAATCCGGATACCGCAGTGCTGCTGCGCCGGCGGTGGTGCCATCGACGATGACGTCATAGCCGGTCGCGTCGCCCCGGCTGGGGGAATGCCGGGTAATTCCGTTCGGTTCGAGCTTCGCGTGCAGATCCGCGACGGGCAGGTAATAGGTCGGATAGTGCGGGTTCTCCCACACGAGCACCGGACTGACGGTATCGGCCACCAAGTGCCCGCCCAGATAGACTCGCACTCGCTTATGGCCGGTCTCGACGTCGACGCGGCCACGCTTCGTTTCGGTCATACCTCTCGACCGTACTCCGCGCAGTGGCTGGCGCCAGGGCCGCAGATCGGGATCTGTCCTGGTCAGTCGCCTATCGTGCTGGCGGCTGCTTCCTCGACGCTGTGTGGACGCGGCTCGTGGTTTTCAGGACGTCCAGCAATTCGTGTAGTTCTCCGTCCAACCGGGCGAGCCGCGCGGTGTCGAAACCGGGTAGGTGTGCGCCGATCGCGTCGGCGAAGGCTTGACGGGACCTGGCCAGGCGGGTGCGTCCGGCCGGGGTGAGTTCGACGACGACGGCCCGGGAATCCGCCGGGTCCTTGCGTCGGGTCGCGAATCCTTCCGAGACCACCTTGCCGATCAGCGCCGTTGCCGCCGGCTGTGAGCATCGGTCGATCCTGGCGAACTCGCTGACCCGCACGGCGCCGTGTTCATCGAGTACCGCGAGTGCGCGCAACACGGCGCGTGGCAGGTCGTCGCCACTGATCACCCCGGCCAGCCGCGTCAGGCGGCCCGCGGTGACGAGAAGGTCGACGACGATGTCGTCCATTGCATTCGCCTGAGCCCGCTGCACGCGGGTATTATTACATAAGCTAATTATCCATTGGAGCAGGTCCAGCTGCGCCGGTGACCGGGTGCGCCGGACTGTCGACCCACGCGGCGTGGACCTGCTCGCTGTATCGGCGCTTCGTATCCCTCATACCGGCTCGACAGACGGCCGCCGAGCCGCCCCGAACAACTGGGCATCGCCGTGCGCGCGCTTGAAGAACAGGTGTGCGTCATGCTCCCAGGTGATCGCGATGCCGCCGTGCAGCTGGACGGTCTCGGCCGCGATGGTGGTGAGCGCCTCCGAGCAGTGCACCCGGGCGACCCAGACGTCTTCGGCCGCCGAGGGGCTGTTCGCCGCCACGGCGGCCGTCGCGGCTTCCGACACCGACCTGGCGGATTCCAGCAGCACATACATATCCGCCATGCGGTGCTTGAGCGCCTGGAAGCTGCCGATCACCCGGCCGAACTGCACCCGGGATTTGGTGTATTCCACCGTCATCTCCAGGCAGCGCTCGGCGGCGCCGACCTGCTCGGCAGCTACTGCCGCCCAGGCGATGTCGCGCAGCCTGGCGCGGCCGGCCGTCGGGTTGCCGGAGCCGAGGCGACGGGCGGGCGCCGCCGCGAAGGTGATCTCGGCGAGTTTGCGGGTGGGGTCCATGGTCGCGGCGGCACGTCGGGTGACACCCGTCGCGGTGGGCTCCACCTCGAAGAAGCCGGTCGGGGTCACCGCGACCAAGGTGTCGGCGGACATTCCGTCCAGCACGTAGTACGTGGTACCGGTGAGGGTTCCGTCCGTCTCGTGGATGTCGGGCTCATCCCAGCCGCCCTCGCCTGCCCAGCAGACCGCGATCGTTCTGGCGCCTTCGGCGACGTCGGGGAGCAGCCGCGCGCACGCTTCGGCATCGTCGGACAACAGCACCGCCTGCGCACCGAGTACCGCCGAGCCCAGCATCGGCACCCCCGCAAGGGTTCGGCCTAGTTCGCCCACCACCGACAGGGATTCGACCAAACTGGCGCCGAAGCCGCCGAACTTCTCCGGAATGGCCAGCGCACCGACCCCCATCTGCTGGGACAGTAGCCGCCACAGGACGGGGTCGTAGCCGAGTTCGGTGTCCATCGCCGCGCGGACGGCGGCGGATCCGGCATGCTTGGCCAGCAGCGCCCGCACCGCTGTGGTGAACTCCCGTTGTTCGGGCGTGCTCATGCGGTACCTCGCAGTGCGCGGGCGATCCGAGCGCGATGCAGATCCGGTGTGCCCCAGGCGGAACGCAGCGCCGTCACCTTGGTCAGCCACAACGACAGGGGGTATTCGGCGGTGTAGCCGATCGCCCCGTGTACCTGCAGCGCCGCGCGCGCCGCGCGGTACGCCGCATCGCCGCAGGCGATCACAGCGGCGGAGACGTCGCGACCGCGGGTCGGCTCGGTCATGGTCAGCGCGGCGCGGTAGACCAGGGGTTCGGCCGAATCCAGTGCGATCAGCACGTCGGCGAGCTTCTGCTTCACCGCCTGGAACTCGCCGATCGGTGCGCCGAACTGCCTGCGCTGCTTGGCGTATTCGGTGGCAGCCTGCAGCAGCGCTCGTCCCGCGCCGAGCAACTGGGCCGCGCAGGCCAGCGCGCCGGTGTCGAAACCGGCCGCGGCGGCCGCGCGCACCTGCTCGTCCTCGGCGACCACGTCGTCGGCGGTGACGGCGAACAGCCGGCGAGTGGGATCGACCGAGCGCACCAAGCCGGCGCGATGGCCGGTGCACAGCCGCGTGCCGTCGGCGAGTAGCACGACCTCGGCGGCGTCGGCGTCCAACGCGACGTCGCTCCGGTCGGGTGTCGCGAAGCTGACGGTGCCCAGCGCGACCCCCTCGGCGAAGTCGGGAAGCCAACGGTCGGCCAGGGTTCGGTCCGGAAGCGCTTGCAGCAGGGCAGGTATCGCGGCGGCGGTTTCCACGATCGGACCTGGCGCGGCAGCCCGTCCGATCTCCTGAAACGCCACGACCAGGTCGATCGGTTCGGCTCCGATGCCGCCGTGCTGCTCGGCGACGGCGAGACCGAGTACACCTGCCTCCGCCAACTGCCGGATCAACGCCCGACCGGGGCGGGGATCGCCGGCGGCCCAGGCCCGCGCGGCGCTCGGCGTGCGGCCCGCGTCGAGCAGCTTGCGCAGGGCGGCGCCGAAATCGGATTGTTCGGGACTGAGCGCGAATCTCATCGGCTGCTTCCCCTCGGTAGTCCGAGCAGCCGCTCGGCGATGATGTTGCGCTGAATCTCGTTGGTACCCGCGTAGATCGGTCCGGACAACGCGAACAGGTATCCGTCGGTCCACGGCCCGGAACGCTCGGCCGCCCCGCTGAGCACCGCCAGCGCGGTCTCGTGCATGGCGATATCGAGTTCGGACCAGAACACCTTGGTGATGGAGGATTCGGCGCCCAACTTCCCGCCCTCGTCGAGCCGGGTGATGGTGCCGAAGGTGTGCAGGCGGTAGGCCTCGCTGCCGATCCAGGCGTCGACTACCGCGTCACGCTGTGCGGTATTGGAGTGGTCGCCGCTGTCACGCCACAGATCGATCAGCCGCTGCGCGGTGGCGCTGAACCGGCCGGGGCTGCGCAGCGATAATCCGCGCTCGTTGCTGGAGGTGCTCATCGCGACCCGCCACCCCTCGCCGGGAGCACCGATCACGTCGCGGTCCGGCACGAACACGTCGTCGAGGAAGATCTCGGCGAAACCGGGCTCACCGTCCAGCTGCGGAATCGGCCGCACCTGCACGCCGTCGGCGGTCAGTGGGAACATCATGTAACTGAGGCCCTTGTGCCGCTCCGCCTCCGGGTCGCTGCGGAACAGCCCGAACGCCCAGTCCGCGAACGCCGCGCGCGAACTCCAGGTCTTCTGGCCGCGCAGCAGCCAACCGCCGGTGGTGCGCCGCGCGGTGGAGCGGATACCCGCCAAGTCGCTCCCCGCTTCCGGTTCGGACCATGCCTGTGCCCAGATGTCGTCGCCGCGGGCCATTCGCGGCATGATTCGTTCCAGTTGTTCGCGCGTGCCGTGTTCGAAAAGCGTCGGCGCGAGCAGGAAGATGCCGTTCTGGCCGACCCGACCCGGCGCGCCCGCGGCGTAATACTCCTGCTCGAACAGCACCCATTCCAGTAGCGATGCGCCGCGGCCGCCGAACTCCTCCGGCCAGGCGACCACCGAGAGGCGCGCGTCGGCGAGGGTGCGTTCCCACGCCCGGTGCGCCTCGAAGCCGGCTTTGGTGTCCATCGAGGGCAGCGGTGGGGTGGGTTTGCTCGCGGCGAGGAATGCGCGGACCTCCCGCTGGAATTCCTGGGTCGCCTGGTCGAGGTCGAGATCCACTACGTTGTTCCGTTCTGCTTCTGCTCCACGGTGCTCGCCGTGGCTTTCATCGACTCGGCGGTCATGCCGCCCAGCGAACCGGCGCCGACCTCCGCGTTGTGCGCGTGCGCGAAGTGGTGCAATCCGAAGACCGAGTCCATACCCGAACGCATGCCCATCAAATCTTCGGCCTGGTTGACCGCCTTCTTGGTCAGTGCGAGGCCGAATTGCGGCATAGTGGCGATCTTCTCGGCGAGCGCGAGGGTCGCGGCTTCGAGTTCGGCGCGTGGCACCACCCGGTTGACCATGCCCCACTCCTTGGCCTGCGCGGCGCCGAACCGGTCGCCGGTGAAGAGGAATTCCTTGGCCGCACGCGGGCCCATCACCCACGGATGCGCGAAGTATTCGACGCCCGGAATGCCCATCCGGACAACGGGATCGGAGAAGAACGCATCGTCGGAGGCGATGATCAGGTCGCATACCCAGGCCAGCATGAGCCCGCCCGCGATGCAGGCGCCCTGCACCATGGCGATGGTCGGCTTCGGGATCTCGCGCCAGCGACGGCACATGCCCAGGTAGACCTCGAGCTCGCGGGCGAACCGTTGATCGCCGCCGATCCGGTCCACGTGGTCCCACCACAGCGCTGCCTTGTTCTGGTATCGCACGTGGTGGTCGCGGCCCGGGGTGCCGATATCGTGCCCGGCGCTGAAGTGTTTCCCGGTGCCTGCCAGAACGATCACCCCGACCTCGGGGTCTTCCACCGCGCGCTCGAAGGCGGCGTCGAGCGCGTAGGTCATCACCGAGTTCTGCGCGTTGCGATAATCCGGCCGGTTCATCGCGACAATCGCGACCCGGCCGCGCCGCTCATAGGTGACGACCTCATCATTGGGCGGTTGCCGCCCTTTCGCCCCAACGGGATTCACTGGTTCCGACATTGACGACTCTCCTCCCGTAGTTGACGCTTGAGCACTTTCCCGGCGGCACTGTAGGGCAGCTGGTCACGGAATTCGATGAACCGTGGCACCTTGAAGTTGGCGAGCGCGGTGCTGGCGTGCGCGAATACCTGGTCCTGGGTGAGCGTCGAGCCCGGCCTGCGCACTACGTATGCCTTGCCCACTTCGCCCATCCGGTGGTCGGGCACTCCGACGACCGCGGATTCGGCTACCCCGTCCAGCCGGGCCAGCGCCTGTTCGATCTCGGCCGGGTACACATTGAATCCGCCGCAGATGTACATGTCCTTGAGTCGATCGGTGATCGCGAGGTACCCGCGTTCGTCGAGCGTGCCGACATCACCGGTGTGCAACCAGCCGTCGGCGTCGATGGCCTCGGCGGTGCTGTCCGGATCGTCCAGATAGCCGAGCATCACGTTCGGCCCGCGCAGCAAAACCTCGCCTGCCGCGCCGAGGCGCAGGTCGAAACCCGCGATGGGTCTGCCGCAGGTGTTCGCGATGGTCTCGGCGTCGTCGTCGGCGCGGCACATGGTGCCGAAACCCGCGGCTTCGGATAAGCCGTAGGCGGTGATGACGACGTCGAATTCGAGTTCGGAGCGCATCCGCTCGATCAGTACCACCGGCACCGTGGCCGCACCGGTGACCGCCACCCGCAGCGTGCTCAGGTCGTAGCGGTCCCGGTCGGGGAAGTCGAGGATCGTCTGATAGATGGTCGGCGGACCAGGCAACACCGTGACCTGTGCCGCGGCGACCAAACGCATCGTCTCCGGCACGTCGAACCTCGCCTGCGGGATGATCGTGGCACCGGTGACCAGGCAGGCGAGGATGCCCGCCTTGTAACCGAAGTTGTGGAAGAACGGGCTCACCACGAGATAGCGGTCGTCGCCGCGGAGCGTGGCGCACTCGGCCCAGGCCCGTACCACCGACAGCGCCTGCCGATGCGCGATCAGAGTGCCCTTGCTGCGACCGGTGGTGCCGGAGGTGAACAGGATGTCGGAGATGTCGTCGGGGGCGACCGCGGCGGCGCGTTCCTCGGCGGCTTCCACCGTCACCGGTTCGGCGACGGTGGCGAGCGCGGACCAGTTCAGTGCCGCGATGTCGGTGTTCTGCTCACCCGCGTTCTGCTCGCCCGCCTCGACCGGGATGACGATCACCGTGTCGATGGCGAGGTCCGGCCTGGCAGCGCGTAGTTCGGCCAGCCGGTCGCGGCCGAGAAAGTTCCCCGCGATGAACAGCGCCTTCGCGTCTACCCGGCTGAGCACATCGGCGGCTTCGTCGGCGACGTAACGGGTGTTCAGCGGCACCAGCGCGGCCCCGGCATAGTGCGCGCCGAGCGCGGCGACCACCCAGTGGTGGGTGTTGGGCGCCCAGATGGCGACTCGGTCGCCCGCCTGTACACCGCGCGCGATGAGCGCCCGCGCCACCTCCTGAACGGCTCTCAGCAGCTGCGTCCAGTCCAGTCGAATCGTGCCGTCGGCGACCGCGGGGGTGACGCCGAAGGTGCGGGCGGCGTGCTGCAGTGCCCTCGGTGTCGTGTGTGCAGGAGGTGTCACGGTTGTCCTCACCGTCCGTGCGAGCCGCTGATATCCGCGCGCTACAAAGCAAGTGCTTGGTAGGTTATCCTACCGGCGTGGGTGCGATCCAGACCTCAGAATCCGGCACCGCCGCGCCGGACGGGCGGTTTTCCGCGGAGCAAGACGCACAATTCGCCGCCGAGGTACGCGCGTGGCTGGCGCAGAACCTCGATGGAGAATTCCGCGGGTTGCGTGGCCTCGGCGGTCCGGGTCGCGAACACGAGGCATTCGACGAACGCCTCGCCTGGGACCGGCACCTGGCCGCCGCGGGGTGGACCTGCCTCGGCTGGCCCGAGCGGTACGGCGGCCGTGCGGCGGGCGTGCGGCGGCAGGTGATCTTCCACGAGGAGTACGCCAAGGCCGACGCGCCCGCTCGGGTGTCCCACGTCGGCGAGGAACTGCTCGGGCCCACCCTGCTCGCCTTCGGCACCCAGGCGCAGAAGGATCGCTTTCTTCCTGGCATCCGGACCGTCACCGAGCTGTGGTGCCAGGGCTATTCGGAACCCGGCGCCGGTTCGGACCTGGCCGCGATCACTACGGCGGCGCATCTGGGCGGCGACGAGTGGTCGATCAACGGGCAGAAGATCTGGACCTCGTTGGCGCACGTCGCGGACTGGTGTTTCGTCCTCGCCCGCACCGAGCGCGGCTCGAGCAGGCACAAGGGCCTGTCCTACCTGCTCGTTCCGATGAAACAGCCGGGTATCGATGTGCGCCCGATCATCCAGTTGACCGGCACCTCGGAGTTCAACGAGGTCTTCTTCGACAACGCGCGCACCGCGGCCGATCTGGTGGTCGGCGCGCCGGGCGAGGGCTGGCGCATCGCGATGGGCACACTGACCTTCGAGCGCGGCATCTCCACGCTCGGCCAGCAGATCCGGTTCGCGCGCGAGCTGGCCGGCATCGAGGCGCTGGCTCGCCGTACCGGCGCGGCCGACGACCCGCTGATCGCCGACCGGATCGACCACGCCTGGGTCGGGCTGCGGGTGCTACGCGCGCACGCCATGCGCACGATGGAGGGCGCGGCCGTCGATGACGGCGGCCAGGCGTCGGTGGCGAAACTGCTGTGGGCCACCTGGCATCGCGGTCTCGGCGAGTTGGCCATGGCGGTGCTCGGCGCCCGCGGCCTGGTAGCGGGTGCGGACGATCTCGACGAATGGCAGCGGCTGTACCTGTTCACCCGCGCCGACACCATCTACGGAGGTTCGAACGAAGTGCAGCGCAACATCATTGCCGAGCGCGTGCTCGGCCTGCCGCGCGAGACGCGACCGTGACCGGGCCGCTGTCGGTCGCCCCCGAGCCCATCCCCGGGCATGGCCTGTTGACCGGACGCTGCGCTGTGATCACGGCCGCCGCAGGGACCGGCATCGGCTCGGCCACCGCCCGCAGGCTGCTCGCCGAAGGCGCGGACGTGGTCGTCTCCGATTGGCACGCGCGGCGTCTCGCCGAGACGGCGACCGCGCTCGTGGCCGAGTTCCCGCAGCGGCGGGTCGCCTCGATCGTGTGCGATGTCCAGCGCACCGACCAGGTGAACGAACTGGTACGCGGCGCGGCCGCGGTCATGGGTCGCATCGACGTCATGGTGAACAACGCCGGGCTCGGCGGCGAGACGCCGGTGGTCGACATGACCGACGAGCAGTGGGCCCGGGTCCTGGACATCACCCTGAACGGCACCTTCCGGTGCACCCGGGCCGCACTCGGCTACTTCCGCGACGCGGGTCGCGGCGGCGTGATCGTGAACAATGCCAGCGTGCTCGGCTGGCGCGCACAGCACGGCCAGGCGCACTACGCCGCGGCGAAGGCGGGCGTGATGGCACTGACCAGGTGCAGCGCGGTCGAGGCCGCCGAACTCGGTGTCCGGATCAACGCGGTGGCGCCGAGTATCGCCAGGCACGCCTTTCTGGACAAGGTCAGCTCGACCGAACTGCTCGACCGCCTGTCCGAGCGTGAGGCGTTCGGCCGTGCCGCCGAGCCGTGGGAGGTCGCCGCGACGATCGCGATGCTGGCCAGTGACTACACCTCCTACCTGACCGGTGAGGTGGTCTCGGTCAGTAGTCAACGCGCCTGAGCTGTTCGCGTCGCGGTGGTTCCCCCCGTCTGGTCCGGCGTCGGCGACTTTCGGGCAATCGTCGGGAGGTGACCGGACGGCGCGTCAACCGCACGCTCGCGCGCAGCATTGCGATCGCCTTCGGGCATGCCGGCGAAGTCTGGCGAAAGGGAGCTGATCAGGAAAAAAGGCCGAGCCGGAGAGGGGTCGGGTGTGCGATGCTGAGTGAGGTCGGATTTCGCACTCGCCAAGGGGGCGGTGGCTATGGACCAGGGTCGCCCATCTGCCCGCGAACAACTGGAACTCGATGTGGTGCGCGAAGTCGTGCTGGCCAGGCGCAGGCTGGACAGCTTGATCCGTTCCGCGCTCGCGTTGGGCGCCGAACTCATCGAACACACCTCCGAACGCACGATCGCGATGCGGGCCGCGCAGATCCTGGAGCAGCACGCCGTCGACGAGACCGAGGTCGCCCGTGACCCGCGCGGTGCGTTGCGCACCGATCTGCTGCGCGATCGAGAGCGTGCCAGACGCCTCGGCCTCAGCCCCGAGGCTGATACATCGAACACCGGGAATACATCGAACACCGGGAGTATGTCGAACACCGGGAGTATGTCGGAAACCGGGAGTATGTCGGAAACCGGGAGTATGTCGGACATCGAACATACGTCGGACATCGAGCAGTACTTGCCGGACACCGAACAATATCGGCGCCGAGAACGGCAGACCGCACTGCTATGCGAAGTGCGCGCGGATCTGCTGGCGGTCATCGCGAAATGCCGGAATTTCCGGTTCGACCGGGCGGCCTTCGCCGACGAGATCGCGCAAGGTTTGTGCGCCGCCACCGACAAGTTGGTGCTCGGCGCCGACATGAACACCTATCGCGCCTGGCAGCGCGGCATGGTGCTCAAGCTGATCGAGGAACCGGTGCGCTACGGCCCGCCGCGGGTGATGGCCACGGTCGACGCCGGGCCCGGCCGCGGCCAACTCACCGTCGAGTGGGACAGCTGCGAGCGCCGTCTCGCGCTCGTCGCGCGGATGGCGAGGGCCGGCCTCTCGCCCGTGGTGATCTGTGATCGGCTGCTGGCCGACCTGTCGGTCTCCTCGCCGCTGCGCTACTCGGCGCGCTGAAATTCGACTCGACCAAGCAAATGCTTGGTTGTATCATGGGCCCGTGACCGCACCGGACCCCTCGAAATCAGCCCGCCGCGATGAACTGCTCACCTTGGCGGCCGAGTTGTTCGCCGAGCGGGGATTGCGTGCCACCACCGTGCGCGACATCGCCGACGCGGCCGGGATCCTTTCGGGCAGCCTCTACCATCACTTCGACTCCAAGGAATCGATGGTCGACGAGATCCTGCGCGGTTTCCTGGACGATCTGTTCGGCCGCTACCGGGAGATCGTGGCCACCGGGTTGAGTTCGCGAGATACCTTGGAAGCCTTGGTACTCGCATCCTACGAGTCTTTCGATCGCTGGCACGCCGCGGTCGCGATCTACCAGGCCGAGGCCAAGCGGCTGCGCAGCACAGAGCGTTTCACCTACATCGCCGACTACAACCGCGAATTCCGCGAGCTCTGGCACCGAGTACTGACCAACGGTGTGCGCGACGGCGCCTTTCGGCCGGAATTGGACGTCGAACTGGCCTATCGGTTCCTGCGCGACACAGTGTGGGTCGCGGTGCGGTGGTATCGCCCGGGTGGCGCCATCACCGTCGAGAATCTCGCCAAGCAGTATCTGACCATCGTGCTCGACGGACTCACCGTCTCCGACCACACCACGTAGGAGTCCTTACATGTCAGCACCCTCCGCGTCCCGCCGACCGTATGCCCCACTGCGAGACGCCTACGTGATCGATGCGGTACGAACTCCGGTCGGAAAACGCGGCGGCGCGCTGGCCGATGTGCACCCGGCCGATCTCGGTGCGACCGCATTGCGAGGTCTGTTGGACCGCAACCCGATCGACCCGCAGGACGTGGACGACGTCATCGTGGGTTGCGTCGACAACGTGGGTCCGCAAGCGGGCAACATCGGCCGCACCATGTGGCTGACCGCGGGCTATCCGGAACAAGTCCCCGGTGTCACGGTGGACCGGCAGTGTGGGTCCAGCCAGCAGGCCATCAATTTCGGGGCCCAGGCCATTATGAGCGGAACCGCCGAGGTGGTCGTCGCGGGCGGCGTGCAGAACATGAGCGCCATCCCGATCTCCGCGGCGATGCTCGCGGGTAAGGATTACGGGTTCGAGTCGCCGTTCGTCGGTGCGCAGGGCTGGGACCACCGGTATGGCACCGGCGAGGTGTCGCAATTCCACGGCGCCCGATTGATCGCCGAAAAGTGGGGAATCAGCAGGGAAGACATGGAGCGCTGGGCGCTGCGCAGCCACGAGCGGGCGCGTGACGCCATCAAGAACGGTCGTTTCGACAACGAGATCGTGCCGGTCGGCGACTTCTGGATCGACCAGGGCCCGCGTGAAACCAGCCTGGCGAAGATGGCCGCGCTGCCCGCGCTGGTCGACGGCAGCCCCCTCACCGCAGCCGTGGCCAGCCAGATTTCCGATGGCGCGAGCGCCACACTGCTCGCCTCGGACTGGGCGGTGCGGGAGTACGGCCTGCGGCCGAGAGCGCGCGTCCACCACCTCAGCGCCCGCGGCGCCGACCCGATCGTCATGCTCTCCGCACCGATTCCGGCAACCAAGTGGGCGTTGGAGAAGACCGGTCTCACCATCGACGACATCGACGTGATCGAGATCAACGAGGCATTCGCGCCGGTCGTGCTGGCATGGCTGCAGGAGACCGGCGCCGACCCCGAACGGGTGAACGTGAACGGCGGCGCCATCGCCCTCGGCCACCCGCTGGGCGCTACGGGCGCAAAGCTTTTCGCGACGCTGCTCAACGAACTGGAGCGGATCGACGGTCGCTACGGACTGCTCACCATCTGCGAGGGCGGCGGCACCGCCAACGTCACCATCATCGAGCGACTGTCCGACTGACCCCCACCGGCATCTGCGACGTGCTCAGTCGCGACACGGCTGAATTGATAGTGACGCCACATGCGCGCGACCTGACTTTCGTCAACAGTGCAAGCTCCCCGGTGCTGCTCGCTCAGCCGCGCCACTCGAGAAACGTGCTAGGACTGTAACGGCACTTGCTCGACTGAGTGCGGTCGATCTGGCACGGGCCGCACCGCTTACCCCGCATCGCACGGTTCCGGACGCTTGTTCACTGCCGCTGGAAAGGGAGGTCCATGAGCACCGACACACAGTTCCAGGTCCAGGAGGTCAGTCCTTCGTACTGGAAGGTGACGTTTGCCAACGGTGCGATCAACCTGATCGACCCCGACACCATTGAGCAGCTCTCGGATCTGATCACCCGTATCGAACAGGCCCCCAGCCTCACCGCCGTCGTCTTCCGCAGCGCAAACCCGGACTTCTTCATGGCGCACTGGGACATGCTGGCAGACCGCTCCCGCGTGGCCGCCATGAAGCCGGCGCCCTCCGGCCTCCACCCGTTCGCGGACAACGTCTACCGGCTCGCGAAGGTCCCGGCTGTCACCATCAGCGAGATCAACGGCCGTGCCCGCGGCGCAGGCAGCGAGTTCGTCCTGGCCACCGACATCCGTTTCGCCGGTCCTGGGGCCATCCTCGGACAATTCGAGGTGGGCGTCGGATCGGCGCCCGGAGGGAATCCCAGCGGGCGCCTGCCCCGCCTGCTGGGCCGAGGCCGCGCGCTCGAGATTCTGCTGGGCGCTGACGACTTCCCCGCCGACCTCGCGGCAGCCTACGGCTACGTCAACCGTGTCCTGCCGGACGACGAGCTGGCGCCCTTCGTCGACGAATTCGCCCGCCGGGTCGCCGGCTTCGACAAGGTGGCGGTACAGGAGACCAAGGCGCTTGTCGATGCCGTCACCGAGCCGCCCGTCGCAGAATTCGGCGCGGCCTTGGCGGCCTTCTTCCGCACCTCCGGTAGGCCCGAGAACGCGCACCGCGTCGAGCGACTCATCGAGGCAGGCCTGCAACAGCCGCAAGGCGTCGAACTCGACCTCGGTCGGCAGGTGGGCATCACCTCCTGAACATCGCCGGGGAGATGGATGAAAACCAGGCCTGCCTCGCCGGAGTAGACATGCATACGAGTTTGCGTTCCGGAGGCGCTACTCGCCGACCGCGCCTAGCTAGCTCGCGGGGATGAACTGGGGCACACGGTCCATGATGGCCTGCATGTAGGAATCGTCGGATAGGCCCTGGAAGTCGTGGCGTGGCGTGTAATGCACCTCGAGCGCGCGGATTTCGTCGGCGGTCAGTTCGGTCTCGAGCGAGGCCACCGCGTCGTCGATCTGCTGCGCGTGGCTTGCGCCGACGATGGGCGCGGTGACGACCGGCTTGCTGTGCAACCAGGCGAGTGCGACTTGTGCGCGCGTGATGCCGCGGGCGTCCGCGACCCGGCCGACAGCGTCGATGATGGCGCGGTCGGATTCCCCGGTCAGTGGCGGGTAGAGCAGATCGGCGAAGCCGTCGGTGCCGCCGCGTGCCGTCGTCTTGGCGTCGCCGAAGGCGCGGGCGAGGCGGCCACGGGCCAGCGGGCTCCAGACGATCGTGCCGACGCCCTCGTCGAGGCACAGCGGGATCATCTCGCGTTCTTCCTCGCGGGCGAGCAGGTTGTAGTGGTCTTGCATCGATACGAACCGCGCCCACCCGTTGGCCCGCTGTAGGTGCAGGGCCTTCGCGAATTCCCATGCGGGCATGGAGGAAGCGCCCAGATACCGCACCTTGCCTGCCTTGACGATGTCGTGCAGCGCCTCGAGGGTTTCCTCGAGCGGAGTGGAGTGGTCGTTGCGATGAATTTGGTACAGGTCGATGTAGTCGGTGCCGAGGCGGCGGAGCGAGTGGTCGATCTCGGCCATGATCGCCTTACGGGATAACCCCTTGCCGTTCGGGCCGGAGCGCATCGGATGGCGCAGCTTGGTGGCGATCACGATGTCGTCGCGGTTCGCGAAATCACGCAGCGCCCGACCGAGAATCTCCTCACTGGTGCCTTGCGAATAGATGTTCGCGGTGTCGAAGAAGTTGATGCCCGCCGCCACGGCGTGCCGGATGAGCGGGCGGGCGTCGTCCTCGCCGAGCGACCACACCGGGTGGCCGCGGTTCGGATCGCCATAGGTCATCGCACCGATGGCGATAGGTGAGACGTCGAGACCGGTGGTGCCGAGTTTGATGTATTGCATAGTCATTGTCTCCTGATACCGTGCTTCACGGAGAGTTCTCCGCATCTGTGCCAAGCTAGCGGAGAGTTCTCCGCATTTCAATGGTTCTCTCGCCGACGACAAGATGAAGTCATGACCAACCAGGACGCACTCACGTACGGACCACAGCGCAAGGCCGCCGCGCGCAATCGCGTCACAATTCTCGAGATCGCGCACGAGCTGCTGACCGAGTCGTCCGCCGTCTCGATGAACGAGATCGCCAAGCGCGCAGGTGTCGGCGCCGGGACCCTGTACCGGCACTTCCCGACGCGTGAGGATCTGATCCTGGCCGTCTATCGCCACGATGTGCACAAGCTCGTCGACTCCGTCGATCAGGTTCTTGCTACGAAGCCGCCCCTCGACGCGTTCGTCGCTTGGTTCGAGACGCTCGCCGCCTACGTCCGGGTGAAGCACGGTTTGGGTGAGGCCTTGCACAACGCGGCGATCCAAAACGCCATCGACGAGACTTATGCCCCCGTGGTCACGGCAGTCACGAAACTACTGGACGCGTGTGTGGCCGACGGCACTGTGCGCGCCGGCCTCGACCCCGCCGACGTGCTGCTGCTCATGGGCTACCTCTGGCGCGTCGATCCCGGCGAGGAGGGCCTTGCTCAGGGTCGGCGGCTTACCGGGCTCGTGCTCGACGGCATTCGTACGCGAGCATGACTATCGGCTGTTCGGCGGAATCGCATCTCGCCGATCGGCTCATGAATCAGAACCCGGCAACGGTGTGGGTGATCCGTTGGTCGGTTGGTGGATCGGGGATTGTTGCCCGTGTGGGCGATCCGTGGTCGGTGGTGAATCAAGCTCGCCATCTGTCTGGGTGATGTGCTGATTGGTTGGTGAATCAGTACCCGTCGCCGGAGTGGCTGTTGGCTACCGCTGTGAGCGCAGGTACGCGTCGTGTTCGAGGTCTTCGCGATGGTAACGCTGAGTCAGAACGGTGAGGCGCTGGATTTCGGCCGCCATGGCAGTGGATTCCATGGGTTTGGCGATGATGGGGTCGCCGGTTTTCACGTAGTAGCGGCCGTCGGCGTAGTCCATCCACCAGAAGCCGCGCCCGAAGCTGGGACGCGCGTCGATCGCGGAGCCCGCGAACATGGTGATTTCGCCGAGGGCGAGGCGTTCGCGTTTGAAGATCTGGTCCAACTGCGCGACGATGCCGACCTCGTACGGGTCGCGGATAGGACGTTCACGGTCGGCGGACACGTCCGCCCGCCGCACTTCGATCGGCGGGTGCGTGCCCGCTGGGGCTCGCGGCAGTGCGGCCACCGATCGTTCGGCGACTTCGCTTGCGGTGCAGTAACTTACGACTACATCGCCGCCGGTGTCCGGCGCAGTGCCCGGCAGTTGAACAAGGGTGGCTCCGATTCCCCCGCGCACCGCTCCGTGGAATCGGAAGACGGTCGACATCTCCGCGCCGCCCATCGCTTTGGACTCGACACGGACGTCCGGCTCGAGCAAGACATCGAGCGCTCGCTCCAAGTCGGCAGCGTATCGGCCCAGCAGCGCCTCGACCGCGGCCTCGCGCTGCCGCTTCAGATCGGCGAAATCCATGTCGTCGGGTCGGTATCGGAGCGGATACGGCAGCCGGTCGCGGCCGTATGCCGACCACAAGATCTCGAACTCCTGGCCGGAGAAACGCCAGTCAGCCATGGTCGCCACCGATGACCGGAGGCACGGTCTTCGGCAACGAGTCCAGACCGGTGACCATCCCGCCATTGTGCTGGTTGATCAGGTAATCCTTCGTGCCGGTCTCTCGTTCGTCGTCCTTGCCTCGACCGGCCGCGGCCGGCGCGGCCATTCCCGGCATACCTGCGGTACCCGGCCGGCTTGCCGGAGTGCTCGCGGCCGCCGCGGCGGGCATCGCACCTGGCTGCTGTGGAGCGCCTGGAATACTGCGGCCTGGTGCGGCGGGCGTATTCGAGGGGCCGGGAACGTTCGGGCGTCCAGGTGCGCTCGGACTTGGTCCGGTGGGGCGGCCCGGCATCGTCGGGGTAGGGGTGGCGAGGTTCGGACTCGGGGCGTTGGCATTGCTCGGGGTGGTGGTTGTTGTGCCGGGGGCTGCCGGCTGAGCGGATGTCAGCTGATCCAGACCGGCCGGAGTGACCGATTGCGGCGTTGTCGCGGGGAGATCGGTATCAGGTTGCGGGTCGCCACTCGGTTGGTCGGCGGTCTTCGGCCGCGCACCCTCCGGCTCGAGCTTGCCGGTATCGGATGCCGGCTGTGGCCCAGTCGAATTCGGGACACCAGGTGAGGGGCCGGGTGATCGCTCGGGTTCGGCGACGATTCGCGGCGCTGCGGGGAGGACGGGCACCCCGTGGTCGGTTTGATGTGCGACCTGGCCGTACACCGTGCGCAGAATCCGTCGCGCCTCCTGCGTGGCCTCCTCTTCGGTGTAATCGCCCGCTTTCATGACGCCATCCTTGGGCAGGGTTTTGCCGAGGAGGTCGGGACGTTCGCCAGCCTGTGGCATCAACGCCTGCGTCTGGTGCAGACCCGTATGCATTTCCGACAGTTTGAAACTCACCAAGGACGCGGACGAGGCGAGTGCCTGCGACTGCTCGCTGTAATGGGTCACCGCGTCTTTCGCCGCCTGACCGGACTGTCCGGTCCAGCCGCTGTGTGTACCGTCACCGGAAATGGTGCGTGCGAACTGCTGGTTGAACATCTCGATCGCGCCGGTCAAATTCATCCCGATATTCAGCCACGCCTCGGACGCCTCCCGAACAACGCCGGGCCGCATCGCATCGACCGCATCGACCATCTGAGCCAACGTCATGCTGTCGTAGTTGTCCGGGCCGGGAATTCGCGGTGGTTCGAACTCGCCGCGGAAGCCCTCGCTCAACCTGGTGGTGAAGTCGTAGATGGTGTCGCGCTCCCGGTTCCACTGCTCCTGCGCGGCGATGATCCTAGTGCGGTAGTCGTCGTAGGTCATGGTTGGGTGTCCAGGGCGGTGAATTGGTCGGCGCGGGATTGGTCTTGTTGGGTGAAGTTCGAGATGGCTTTGGCGACAACCTCTTTTGCGAGTTTCACGGAGTCGATGTGTTGCTTCAGTACGATGTCCATCGACTGGTCTGTACCGGTGGCCTTTAAGCTGAACTTCTCTTCGAGTGCTTTGCCTGAAGGGAATGGACCGAACCCGGCGACATAGTTCGTGCTGTCTAGCAATCTAAAAATGCCATCGAGTCTATCGAGATAATCGTCACAGATCTTGTCCAGTCCCTTTGCGACTTCAGGGGACAGCGAAATCTCGCCCGCGTTGGCTAGATCGAGAACTCTGCGCCACTCTGCTGGGTCGACGCCGAACTTCATCGTCCCTCCTCAACTTCCAGGCAGATACTGTGCGAGATCTTCGACATGACTTCGGACCTGAACGCACGGTTCACCCTGTTTGCCAATGGAGGGGCGGGTGACGACTCGGAACGCCACCGATCCTCGAGGTACCTCCACAGCGAATCCACACTTGAGTCGGTCTCGATCCCCGACATCGAGGAACTCCACTGCTTGGTGCGATCCAACGCTGCGCGGCGTGAACGCTTCGTAATCCCGGCGCTGTCGGATGTCCTCAAGTTTGGGGCTACCCGAGAAAATAGTGAGGTCATACCACCGCGTGGACGATCGCCAGCCACACACCTTCCACCCGGTGAAGTCCACTCCCGCGACGTCCTTCTCTTTGCTTGCCGGATCGAGTCCGGTTGCGGATATCGCCGACTCCGGAAGTTCGCACGGGTTCCACAGCGCTGCATCAGGATCGGCTGACTTCGTTACATCGGAAGCTGTCGTCGCATCGGAGGTAATCGAGGTTGCCGCACCGTCGGTCGTGCCTTTGCAGCCGGCCAGCGCAAGGACAGCGCCGACCGCGAGCGCCGTACCGCGCAGAGTATTCCCCCAGCTCGTCATCGGTTCCTCGCCGCCGGTGCCGCGCCATATCGATGGGAGTCAGACCGGCTTCTCCGCCCCCTGCAAGCTGGCCTCGACGCTACTGGCCGGTTCTCAGGGGTGCAACCGTCTCCGCGGGTCTGCATACTTTCTTGTCGCATACACCGGGATGCTGTGTCGCGTTCTGCGACTGCGACTGCGACTGCGTAGAGGGTTCCACTCCGGCATCGCTGGATCGCCGCATCGCTGGATCGCCGCATCGCCAGGCTGGTAGCACACCGTCGTGCGGGTAGGGGTGTCGGCGGATGTAGTGAATTGGCGGTTGTGGCGGGGTTTTCGAGCAGCCCTCTTTCTACTGTCGGGGGCTTCGAGGGTGGGGTGGTTTCGTTAGGGGATTGGTGGTGGAGCGTTATGGACTGCGGGGTTAGCACCGCCGCATGGCCAGGCTGGTGGCACACCGTCGTGCGGGTAGGGGTGTCGGCGGATGTAGTGGAATGGCGGTTGTGGCGGGGTTTTCGAGCAGCCTTTTTTCTACCGTCGGGGGCTTCGAGGGTGGGGTGGCTTCGCTTGGGGATTGCTGGTGGCGCGTTATGGACTGCCGGGTAAGCGTCGGTGGCCGGTAGTCACTTCGTCTTTCAAGTCTTCGTATCCGATTGACAGTTCGGCCAGCCGCTCCCATGCGTCGCTGAGCGCGGCGCTCGAGTTGCTGGCCAGTGCGGCATAGGCGAGGGCGGTGTAATGGGCGAGGCGATCTACCACGGCGCCTACTGTCTCGGTATGTATTCGCGCAGCTCCGAGCGATGGTCGTAGTTGGCCGGTGACCCAACGGTCGATGTCCCGGATCAGTAGTACGCGGCGTTTGTTGATCAGTTCGGCTTGTTCGAGCCCGGCGCCTAGTTGTCGTTCGTGGAGTTCGGCCAGTTGGCGGGCCGCACCGAGTAGCGGGTGAGCGTCATGTGCATCGCCTCGATAGGCGGCGAGGAGGCGGTGTTTTGTGGGCAGTGGCTCCAATGTGGTCACCATGTTCCGTTGGCTGCAACCGCTGTTGGATATGCACTGTGAGAGCGCGGCGGCATGGTGCGCGCGGCCCGAGGTCGTGGTGGTGTCCGGGTGCCGTTGCGCGAGTGCACGAATGTCATGCGGTCAAGTCCTTGCTGGTTGGTAAGTAGTTTTCGAGCGTCAGGACGTTGTTTTGTGGCCGCCTGCGGCGTACGGAAAGGACGCAGTGCGTGTCAGGTCACGTATCGACTCGACGATCACCCGTCCCGATGGCCGGAATGCGCAGCGTGGTGGCTCGATCCAGTGCCGAAACCTTGTGCACTGATCGGTGGGGGAGGGGAGTGCGATCTCACCGCCCGCCCGCACCACGGAGACGTCGAGTCGAAACATCTCCGTGAACAAACTGTCGTCGTCGGGCAGATCGGGCCGTATCAAGTAACTCCACCGACGTGAGCGCGGATGGGACATGATCGGGCCGATGTCGTGCCCGCGACGTTGTAGATCGATCTTGACGAGCTGTCCGAGGTGGGCGGGCATCATCAGCGCCCAGACGATTCTGGGCTGTCTCGGCTTGATGTCCGCCGGGTTGCGAGAGTCAGGACACCGATTGTAGGTGTCGATTGGTCTTCTCGAATTCGGTCGGGGTGAGCCA